>CAUQTR010000130.1:0-5904 GCA_963521045.1 uncultured Actinotalea sp. | reverse complement strand
GATCCCTACCGCGCGCGGCGGCGTCGGCGGCGCCCCGCCCCCGCCGACCGCGCCGGGCCGGCGAACGCGACTGACAGCCCGAGCACGAAGCCCGCGTCGTACCAGTTCCCGACGTTGTGCACCTCGTAGACGTTCACCGTGTCGGTGAACAACGACACGACGAACGTCACGGGCGCGATCAGCCCGTGCCACAGCCCGAGCCAGAAGCCCGCCGCCCCCGGGCCTGCGCCGACCGCCTCGTTCACCCCCGGCGCGCACGCCGTCAGGACGACCAGCGCCGCCCCGAGGACGAGCGCCGTCCGAGCACCCCCCGACCGTCCACCCATGGTTGCCTCCCCGCACCCAGTCAAGGCCCGACGCGCCACCGCGCCAGGGCCCTAGGGCCCTGGCACCGCTCCGACGCGGCGGGCCCGGGATGCGCACAGGCGTCGTCGTGCGGGCTCACCCGAACGCGTGACGGCGGCGGGAAGCCGTCGCGTCCCGCCGCCGGACACGACGTGAAGCGCTTAAGGTTTGCCGCGGAGGAGGTGGTGGCGTGGCGAAGCGTCCGACGGTCTACGACGTGGCCCAGGCGGCCGGCGTCTCGATCGCGACCGTCTCCTTCACCTTCCGCCAACCGGATCGCGTGCGCGCCAGCACGCGCGAGACCGTGCTCGAGGCCGCCCGCCGCCTCAACTACGTGCCCAGCGCCAACGCGCGCGGGCTGGCCCACGGGCGCACGGGAGCGCTCGGGCTCTACTCGTTCGACATGTTCCTCGAGTCGGGCGCCGAGGGCGCCGCACGCCCTGTCCGGGAGGACCCGGGCCCCTTCTTCGCCGCCGACGGCACCGACGTGCAGGAGCGTGCGTTCGCGGACGACGCCGACGCCGAGTCCTTCCGCCTGTTCCCGCTCTACGTGGACGAGGTCCAGCGCGGGTTCGAGGTGGAGTGCGCGCGCCGCGGACGCGCCCTGCTCATCGGCAGCGGTCCGAGCGGCGACGGCCGGGGCGTGATCGACATCGCGAGCCGGGTGGACGGGCTCGCGGTCTTCCCCGGGGCGCACTCCGAGGAGATCATCGCCCAGCTCTCGCACCGCCTGCCCGTGGTGGCGTTCGCGATGCCGTACGGCGCCGGGACCCTGAGCCACGTGCGCGTCGACAACCACGGGGGCGTCGAGGCGCTGACGGACCACCTCGTGACCGAGCACGGCATCACGGACGTGCAGTTCGTCGGCTCCCCCGAGATGACCGACTACCAGGAGCGGTTCGCCGGCATGTGCGCGGCGCTCGCACGGCACGGGCTCCCGGTGCCCGCCGAGGTGCTCGACCCGACGGCACTGGTCGACGACCATCCCTTCGCCGCCGTGCGGTCCCTCGCCGCGCAGGGGCGCCTCCCCCGTGCGCTGGTCTGCGCGAGCGACCAGCACGCGCTGGGCCTGCTCGACGTGCTCGCGGGGCTCGGGGTCGACGTCCCGGGCGACGTCGCGGTCACCGGCTTCGACGGCGTGGTCGCCGGCCGGCTGTGCACCCCGTCGCTCACGACGGTCCGCCAGCCGATGGAGGCGATGGGCCGGCTCGCGGTCGACATCCTCATGGGGTCCCTCGCGGCACCGGACGCCGCCCCGGTCGACCGCACGCTGCCGGTCCGGACGATCCTGCGCCGCAGCTGCGGGTGCGCCGGCACCTGACGGCCGAGCGGGAGGGCGGGCGCGAGGCCGTCCTGTCCGGGTTCGTCCGGTTGCCGAGCCCGCTCTATGCGCTTAGTGTGCGATCGCACGGTCAACTAAGCGCATAGATCCGTGGCGGAGGACGTCGCCCCGCCCGCGCGCACGGCCGCCGGTCGTACTCAACGAGGAGGACACCCATGAACAGGACCGTCCGGGCGGGCGCCGCGGCGTTCGCCCTCACCCTGGTCGTCGCCGGATGCGGTCGCGGCGACGGCGAGGCCGGGGGCGACCAGACGGCCGCCGCCGTCGACGAGGAGGCGGCCGCCGGCACCGTCGAGGTCTGGGCCATGGGCACCGAGGGCGAGGCGCTCGGCGACTTCGCCGCCGCCTTCACCGAGGAGAACCCCGACATCGAGATCAACGTGACGGCGATCCCGTGGGACGCCGCGCACGACAAGATCGCGACCGCGATCGCGGCCGGTCAGACCCCGGACGTCTCGATGATCGGGACCACGTGGATGGGCGAGTTCGCGGCGACCGGCGCCCTCGACCCCACGCCCGACCTCATCGACGACTCGTCGTTCTTCGAGGGCGCTTGGGGCAGCACCGACGTGGGCGGCACGCACTACGGCGTCCCCTGGTACGTCGAGACGCGCGTCCTGTACTACCGCTCGGACCTCGTGCCCGAGCCGCCGACGGACTGGGCGGGCCTGACCGCCATGGCCGAGCAGATGACGGCAGGCGGCGCCGAGTGGGGCATCAACCTGCAGCCGGGCCAGACGGGCGCCTGGCAGACCTTCATGCCCTTCGCGTGGCAGGCGGGCGCCGAGCTGCTCACCGAGGACGCGACCGAGTTCACGATCGACTCCCCCGAGTTCGTCGAGGCGCTGACCGCCTACCAGTCGTTCTTCACCGAGGGCCTCGCGCCGACCGAGCTGCCGCAGGGCTCGCTCGAGCCCGACTTCATGGCCGGGAAGATCGGGTCGTTCGTCTCCGGCCCGTGGCACGTCGGCATCCTCGAGGAGACCGACGCGGCGGGCATGGCGAACGTCTCCCTCGCGCCGCTGCCCGCCGGTGCGCAGCAGGCCTCCTTCATCGGCGGCGCGAACCTCGCCGTCTTCAAGGACGCGGAGAACCGGGACGCCGCCTGGACGTTCGTGGAGTGGCTGAGCCGGCCCGAGGTCCAGGTCGAGTGGTACTCCACCGTCAACGACCTGCCGTCGGTCGCCGCCGCGTGGGACGACCCGGCGATCGCGGACGACGAGTACCTCGGGGTGTTCGGCGACCAGCTCGAGACCGCCGTCGCACCGCCCTCGATCCCCACGTGGGAGGAGGTCGCGAGCGTCATCGACACCGAGCTCGAGCGGCTCTGCAAGGCGGGGGCTGACCCGCAGGAGGTCGCGACCGCGATCCAGGAGCAGGCCGCGTCCATCGGCACCGGGCTCTGAGGTGTCCTCCGACACGGCCGTCCGGCCCGGGGCGCCCGCCCCGAGCCGGACAGGCCCCCCGGTGACCCGCAAGCACGCCCCGCTCTACTGGCGGCACACGCGCGCCGCGTGGGGGTTCGCCCTCCCGTTCGTGATCCTGTTCACCGCGTTCACGGCCGGGCCCGTGCTCATGTCCCTGGCCATGGCCGTCACGGACCTGCGCAGCCGGGACCTGCGGGACCCGTTCGCCGTGAACTTCGTCGGGATCGACAACTTCGCGGCCGTCCTGGCGGACCCGCTCTTCCGCAAGGCGGCGCTCAACACCGCCTACTTCGTCCTCGTGGGCGTCCCGCTCACGCTGTGCCTCTCCCTCGGCATCGCCGTGCTGCTCAACTCCGGGATCACGCGCCTGCGGACGTTCTTCCGCGTCGGCTACTACATGCCCGTGGTGACGAGCATCGTCGCCGTCGCCGTCGTGTGGCGGTTCCTGCTGCACCCCGACAGCGGCCTGCTCAACGAGGTGCTCGGCCTGTTCGGCGTCGAGGGCCCGAACTGGCTCGGCAGCAGCACGTGGGCGATGCCCTCGATGATCGCGATGGCCACGTGGCGGTCCATCGGCACTCTCATCATCATCTTCGTCGCGGGCCTCCAGGGCGTGCCCACGGCACTCCACGAGGCCGCTGCGCTCGACGGCGCCGGTGCGTGGCAGCGGTTCAGGCACATCACGATCCCGACGATGCGCCCGACGCTCCTCTTCGGTGCGGTCATCACGGGCATCGGGTACGTGCAGTTCTTCGAGGAACCGTTCGTCATGACCCAGGGCGGCCCGCTCAACAGCACCCTCTCGGTCGCCTTCCACACGTACAACCAGTTCGGCTTCGGCAACTACGGGTACGCCGCCGCGATGAGCTACGTGCTCTTCCTCGCGGTCGTCCTGCTGACCCTCGTGCAGTTCCGGTTCCTCGGCGAGCGCGACGACAAGCCGCGCAGGCGCCGTCGCGTGCCGGTGGCGAGCAAGGAGATCGGACGATGACGACCACCGACCGCACCGACGCGGTCGCCCGCCGCGGCGACGTCCCCGCCGCCCCGAGGTCGCGCCGCACGAAGGAGCGCCCGATCGGCGAGGCACGCCCGAACGTCGTGGCCTACGCCGTCCTCGGCCTCGGGCTCGTCGTGGTCATGAGCCCGTTCTTCTGGATGGCGCTCAGCTCGCTCAAGAGCGAGGGCGAGATCCGCCGCGTGCCGCCGACGTGGTGGCCGCAGGCGCCGACGCTGGACAACTTCCGCGAGCTGTTCGCGCGCCTGGACTTCCCGCAGTTCTTCACCAACTCGATCCTCGTCGCGACCGTCGTGACGCTGGGCAACCTCGTCTTCTGCTCGATGCTCGGCTACGTGCTGGCCAAGTACGACTTCGCGGGCAAGGCGCTGCTGTTCCGCGTGGTCCTCGGGACGCTGATGATCCCAGGGATGGTGACGCTGGTCCCGCTGTTCGTGCTCATCGCGAACATGGGCCTGGTCAACACCTACGGCGGTCTGATCCTGCCGTTCCTCGCGGCGCCGTTCGGCGTCTTCCTCATGCGCCAGTTCTTCCTCGGCATCCCCGACGAGCTGATCGACGCCGCACGTGTGGACGGCGCGAGCGAGGCGCGGATCTTCGCGCAGATCGTGGTCCCCCTCGCGAAGCCGGCGCTCGCGACGCTCGCGATCCTCACGTTCCTCGGGTCGTGGAACAACTTCCTGTGGCCGCTCGTCGTCGCCACCACGGAGGACCGCTACACGCTCCCCGTCGCGCTCGCGCTCTACAGCACGGGGCAGAACCAGACCGACTACGGCCTGCTGCTGGCCGGAGCCGTCGTCGTCCTCGTCCCGATCCTCGTCCTGTTCCTCGTGCTCCAGCGCTACTTCGTCCAGGGCGTCGCGATGACGGGCATCAAGTGACGGCTGCAGGTGGGCCGCCCTGGGTCCTCGGCCGGAGCAGCACGGGTGTGCGGGCGCTGCTCGTCGACGGGGGCGCGCCGGCGTCGCTCACCGCGGGTGACCTCGAGCTCGTCCAGCACGCGGCCTCGGTGTTCGAGCCCGGCCTGCTCCAGCTGTGGCTGCGCGACCGTACGAGCGGCGAGACGTGGCCGCTGCTGGGTGCGGGATCGGGCGGTGGGGTGAGCGTCGACGACGCCGGCGGGGCGGTCGTCGAGGGGACGTCGGGCGGCCTCGACTGGACCGTGACGCTCACTCTCGACGCCGACCGCGCGGCGTGGGCGTGGCACGTCGAGGTGCGCAACCCGGACGGGCAGCACGCGCCCGGCGGCACGAGGACGACCCGTGCGCGCGAGGGGGGCGAGCGAGAGGTCGACCTCGTGCACACGCACGACGTCGCCCTCTCGCTGCCCGGCGCACTGCGCGCGAACGAGCTCTACGTCAGCCAGTACCTCGACGTGCGACCGCTCACCGCTCCCCGCGCCGACGACGCCGGCTGGGGCGCGGCGCTCGCGGTGCGGCAGAACCTGCCCCAGCGCCACGGCGCCGGCGCGGCGAGCACCCACCCGTGGTGCGTGCTCGTCGCGACCACGCCCGTCGTCGGCTGGGCGACGGACCTCCTCGACGTCCTCGGGCCCGCGGGCCGGGCCGGCACGGGCCACGGCCCCGAGGGCGACCTCCCGTCACGACGACGCCAGCACGAGCACACGCTCGCCGCTCTGCAGACGGAGCCCGCGCGGCTGGGGCCGGGCGGCGTGCACCGCGTCTCCTTCGGCGGGCTCGTGGTCGCCGACCACCCCGCCGCGACCTCCGACGCCGACCTGGCGCTGGCCGGGCTCGCCCGGCGCTCGGCCCTGG
>CAUQTR010000129.1:0-5916 GCA_963521045.1 uncultured Actinotalea sp. | reverse complement strand
GGTTGCAACCAGCGACCTCGACGCGAACCAGCGACCTCGGCGGGGGATGTGGCGTGGGGTGGCGGCGGGTGGGGTTCCGCGGGTGGGACCTTGGGCCCTGGCGTGCGGGGCGGCGCACCCGGACGGGTGAGGCGGTGCGGCGGCTCGGTCACGGTTGGGTCACGTCGGTTGACACGAATCAGGCCGCCGGTCCACGGTGTGCACATCCCGATGAGACCGGTCTCACTGCAGAGACCGAGACGCGTGCGGTTCAAGGTGGAACCGGTCTCATCAACGGACGCACACGGCCCGCTCCCCCGAGTGGGCACCTGACGAGGCGGCACCGGAGCCGCCCGCGACGACGAAGGAGTCACCAGTGCGCACCACGAGGAAGCGGACGCTCGCACTCACCGCGGGAGTCGCAGGCATGGCGCTCGTCGCCAGCGCCTGCGGCGGGGGCGGCGGCACCGACACGGACGCCGCCGAGGGCGAGGACGGTGGCGAGTCCACCGACGAGATCACCCTCACCGTCGCGACGTTCAACGAGTTCGGCTACGAGGACCTCCTGACCGAGTACGAGGAGCTCAACCCGGGCATCAACGTCGAGGCCGTCAAGGCCGCGACCTCGCAGGAGGCGCGCGACAAGCTCAACACCTCGCTCGCGGCCGGCACCGGCGCCTCGGACATCGAGGCGATCGAGACCGACTGGTGGCCCGAGCTCAAGCAGTACGCGGACAACTTCGAGGACCTGTCGAGCCCGGACGTCGAGGGCCGCTGGATCGACTGGAAGACCGCGGACGCCACGACCGAGGACGGCAAGCTCCTCGGCTACGGCACGGACATCGGCCCGGAGGCCGTGTGCTACCGCTCCGACCTGTTCGCCGCCGCGGGCCTGCCCACGGACCGCGCCGAGGTCGCCGCGCTGCTCGAGGGTGACTGGGACAAGTACTTCGAGGTCGGCGAGCAGTTCGTCGCCAACTCGGAGGTCCCGTGGTTCGACTCGGCCGGCGCCACCTACTCCTCGATGGTCAACCAGCTCGAGGAGCCGTACGAGACCGAGGACGGCACGCCCAAGGACCTGGCGAGCAACGAGGAGATCAAGGCGCTCTACGAGCAGACCCTCGCCGCGGCGCCCGAGCTGTCCGCGCACCTCGACCAGTGGAGCGAGGACTGGTTCGCCGCGTTCCAGAACGACGGCTTCGCGACGATGCTGTGCCCGGGCTGGATGCTCGGTGTCATCGAGGAGAGCGCCGACGGCGTCGAGGGCTGGGACATCGCCGATGTCTTCCCCGGCGGCGGCGGCAACTGGGGCGGCTCGTACCTGACGGTCCCGTCGGGCGGTGAGCACGTCGAGGAGGCCAAGACCCTCGCGGCATGGCTGACGGCCCCCGAGCAGCAGCTCAAGGCGTTCGCTGCCAAGGGCACGTTCCCGAGCCAGGTCGAGGCCTTCGAGAGCGACGAGCTGAAGAACTCGGTCAACGCGTTCTTCAACGACGCCCCCTACGGCGAGATCCTCATCAACCGCGCGAACGCGATCGAGTCCCAGCCGTTCAAGGGCCCGAACTACTTCAGCATCCACACCTCGATGACCGACGCGATCTCCCGCGTCGACGTCGCGGCCACGGACGACGTCACGTCGTCCTGGGACAAGGCCCTCCAGGCCGTCGAGGAGCTCGGCCTGAGCTGACCTCACCCGCGTGCGGGCCGGGCCATCGGTGACCCGGTGGCCCGGCCCGCACCACGCGCGCAGCGCCGTCCAGCGACGGTGCCGCGCAGCCGAGGCAGCCGACCAGCGGCCGACCCGAACCACCAACTCCCCCGACGACGCAGGAGCCCGCGATGGCTGCGACCAGCCCGACCAGGACCGTCCGCGAGACGGCGCCCCCGCCACGGCGGCCCGATGACGACGCCTCCGGCCGCCTGATCCGCCGCAACCGGCGCGGGCGGTGGGACGTCAAGCTCTCGCCGTACCTCTACATCTCCCCCTTCTTCCTCCTGTTCGCCCTGGTCGGCCTCTTCCCGCTGATCTACACCGCGTACGTCTCGCTCCACGACTGGCACCTCATCGGCGGCCAGGGCGAGTTCATCGGCTTCCAGAACTACGTCGACGTCGTGCAGCAGCCGCGGTTCCTCAAGGCCCTCGGCAACACGTTCAGCATCTTCCTGCTGTCGTCGGTGCCCCAGGTGCTCACCGCGATCGTGCTCGCCGCCGTGCTCGACGCGAACCTGCGCGCCAAGACGTTCTGGCGGATGGGCGTGCTCCTGCCCTACGTCGTCGCCCCCGTGGCCGCGGCCCTCATCTTCTCCAAGCTCTTCGGCGACCAGTCGGGCCTCGTCAACGCGGTGCTCGGGATGGCCGGCCTCGGCCCGATCGGCTTCCACGCGGACGCCCTGTCGAGCCACGTCGCGATCGCGACGATGGTCAACTTCCGCTGGACGGGCTACAACACCCTGATCTTCCTCGCGGCGATGCAGGCGATCCCGCGGGACCTGTACGAGGCCGCGGTGCTCGACGGCGCGAACCGCTTCCGCCAGTTCATCTCGGTGACCGTCCCGATGCTCCGGCCGACCATCATCTTCATCGTCATCACGGCCACCATCGGCGGCCTGCAGATCTTCGACGAGCCGCGCATGTACGACCAGATGGGCCAGGGCGGCCCCGACCGCCAGTGGATGACCGTGACGATGTTCCTCTACGAGCTCGGCTGGGGAGCTCAGAAGAGCTTCGGCCGGGCCGCCGCGGTCGCCTGGATCCTCTTCGTGATCATCGTGGTGATCGGACTCGTCAACTTCAGCCTCACGCGTCGCATCGCGTCGTCGGCCGGTGTCAGGAAGGGCGTGAAGCGATGACCTCCGTCGCGATGATCCGGCAGACCGCCGGCCCCGGGGCGGCCCGCACGGCCGCCCGCAAGCGCGGCCTCGAGGGCGGCCTCAACCGCCGCCCGGGCTGGGTGACCTACACGATCCTCGGGCTGGTCATCGCCATCTCGGCCTACCCGATCTACTACGCCCTGCTCCTCGCGTCCTCGGACGCCGGACACATCGCGCAGAACCCGATCCCGTCGCTCATCCCCCGCGGGAACCTGCTGGAGAACCTCTCCCGCGTCGTCAACTCCGACATCAGGTTCTGGCCGGCGCTGATGAACAGCCTCATCGTCGCCACCGTGACGTCGATCTCGGTCGTCTTCTTCTCCACGCTCGCCGGCTACTCGTTCGCCAAGCTGCGCTTCCGCGGTCAGCGAGGCCTGCTGACGTTCGTCATCGCGACCATGGCCGTGCCGACGCAGCTCGGGATCGTCCCGCTGTTCATCCTCATGAGCAAGCTCGAGTGGACCGGCAAGCTCGTCGCCGTGATCGTGCCGGGCATGGTGACCGCGTTCGGCGTCTTCTGGATGACCCAGTACCTCGAGGAGGCGCTGCCGTTCGAGCTCATCGAGGCGGCCCGCGTCGACGGCTGCTCGATGATCCGTACGTTCTGGCACGTCGCGATGCCGGCCGCGCGACCGGCGGCGGCCATGCTCGCGCTCTTCACCTTCGTCGGCTCGTGGACCAACTTCTTCTGGCCCTTCATCGTCCTCGGCGGCAAGAACCCCACCCTGCCCGTGGCGCTGCAGCTCCTGCAGGCGTCCTACTTCAAGGACTACTCGTTGATCATGGCCGGAGTCATCGCGGCGACCATCCCCCTGCTGCTCCTCTTCGCCTTCGCCGGCAAGCAGCTCGTCTCGGGCATCATGCAGGGAGCGGTGAAGGGATGAGCCACGACCTCCACCTCCCCGGCGGCTTCGTCTGGGGAGCGGCCACCGCTGCGTTCCAGATCGAGGGCGCCGTCCACGAGGACGGCCGCACGGACTCCATCTGGGACACGTTCTGCCGCATCCCGGGTGCCGTCGCCAACGGTGACACCGGCGACGTCGCGTGCGACCACTACCACCGGTGGCCGCAGGACCTCGACCTCATGCGCGAGCTCGGCCTGGACGCCTACCGCCTGTCGATCGCGTGGCCGCGGGTGTTCCCCGAGCCCGGCCGCCTCGAGCAGCGTGGCCTGGACTTCTACTCGCGCCTCGTCGACGGCCTGGTCGAGCGCGGCATCACCCCGTGGGTCACGCTCTACCACTGGGACCTGCCGCAGTGGCTCGAGGACGACGGCGGCTGGACGTCGCGCGACGTCGTCGGGCACTTCGCGGACTACACCGCGGCGGTGCACGGCGCGCTCGGCGACCGGGTCAAGCACTGGATCACCCTCAACGAGCCGTGGTGCTCGGCGTTCCTCGGCTACGCGGGCGGGCAGCACGCGCCCGGGCGCCAGGAGCCCCAGGCCGCCGTCTCCGCCGTCCACCACCTGCTGCTCGCCCACGGCGAGTCCGTCCGGGTGCTGCGCGCGGACCCCACGGCGACGGTGGGCATCACGCTCAACATGACGGTCGCGGACCCGGCGGACCCGGACAGCCCCGAGGACGCGGCGGCCGCCCTGCGCGTCGACGGCCAGCAGAACCGCGTCTTCGCGGAGCCGCTGTTCCGTGGCGCGTACCCGCAGGACGTCGTCGAGATGTTCGCCTCGGCGGGCACGGCCCTGCCGATCCAGGACGGCGACCTCGAGGTGATCGCCGCTCCGCTGGACTTCCTCGGGCTGAACTACTACCAGGGCGCGGCCATCTCGGCCCGGCCGGCTCCGCCCGAGGAGATCATGCCCGGCGAGCCCCCGCTCGAGCGCACGACGTCGTCGCCGTCGGTGGGTCAGGGCGAGGCCTACACGGTCTCGCGCGGCCTGCCGCGCACGGCGATGAACTGGGAGGTGCAGCCGGACGGCCTGCGCCGCCTGCTCGAGCGCGCCCACGCCGACTGGACGGGCCCCGCGGGGATCCCGATCTACGTCACCGAGAACGGCGCCGCGTTCGACGACGAGGTGCGCCCGGACGGCGAGGTCGACGACGTCGAGCGCACCGACTACCTCGCCGAGCACCTGGCCGCGGTCGCGGCGGCGGTCGCGAACGGCGCCGACGTGCGCGGCTACTTCGCGTGGTCGCTGCTCGACAACTTCGAGTGGGCCTACGGCTACGAGAAGCGCTTCGGCATCGTGCACGTCGACTTCGACACGCTCGTGCGGACTCCCAAGACGAGCGCCCGCACCTTCGCCCGCGCCATCGCCACCGGGGCGGTCCCGCTCGGCGGTACGGTCCGGGCGTGACCACGCAGGCGGGTGCCGTCACCCGGGTCCAGGCGCCGACCATCCGCCAGGTGGCGGCGGTCGCCGGCGTCTCCCGGGCGACGGCGTCCCGCGTCATCAACGGGGGCCACCTCGTCAGCCCGGCCACGCGCGCGGCCGTCGAGGCGGCGATCGCGGAGCTGGGGTTCGTCCCCAACCCGATCGCGCGCTCGCTTGCGACCCGGCGCACCGGGTCCGTGGCGCTCGTGGTGCCCGAGCCGAACGACCGGCTGCTCACCGACCCGTTCTTCGGCGGCGTGATCAACGGCCTGAGCCTGGTCCTCGAGGACGCCGACCTCCAGATGGTGCTGCTCATCGCACGCCAGGGCGCGACCGACCGCGCCACGCGGTACCTCGTCCAGGGCCACGTCGACGGTGCGGTCGTCGTCTCCCACCACCGCGACGACTCGCTCAACCGCGACCTGATCCAGTCCGGCCTGCCCTGCGTGTTCATCGGGCGGCCGCTGGACCTGCCGACGTCGTCGTACGTCGGCGTCCAGGACATCCCGGGCGCCGGGCTCGCCGTCGACCACCTCGTCGCGACGGGGAAGCGCCGGATCGGCACCATCGCCGGGCCGGCGGACATGACGGCCGGGGTCGACCGGCTCGCCGGCTGGCGCCAGGCGATGGCCGCGGTGGGCCTGCCGGACGACGCCGTCGAGCACGGGGATTTCACCGTCGCCGGGGGCGCCGCCGCCATGGGCCGCCTCGTCGACGCGCACCCGGACCTGGAC
>CAUQTR010000128.1:0-5951 GCA_963521045.1 uncultured Actinotalea sp. | reverse complement strand
GGCCGGCCCGGCGCCGCGACGACCGCCCCCGGCGCGCCGTCTCCGGACGCGCCCGCCCCCGACGCGGTGAGCACGCTGCGCGGCGGCACGTGGATCGGCATCCTCGAGCGACTGGCGATCACCGGCTCTGTCGTCGCCGGCTACCCGTCGGGGATCGCGTTCGTCATCGCGGTCAAGGGTCTGGGGCGGTACCCGGAGATCCGCGAGCACCCGCAGACGTCCGAGCGCTTCGTCATCGGGACGTTCGCGTCGATGCTGTGGTCGGTGCTCGTCGGCGTCGTCGTGCGGCGGCTGCTCGAGTCCTGACCACGCCATGCCGCACCAGCGCCCGGCGGCCGTACGTGGCGGCCCGCCTCCCTGTCGCGCACGCCTGCGTGCCGTCGCGGCGGTAGACTGTCCGGCGCCTCGCTCGCGGGTGCGCGGGTCGCCGTCAGCGGCGATCGGCTCGCGCGACCGGCGCCGGAGCGCCGGCTCCACCGACACCGGGCCGCAGGCCCGTGCACGGAGCCCGCTCACCCTGACCGACCCGACAGGAAGATCTGCTGTGGCCACCACGAACGACCTGAAGAACGGCACCGTCCTCAACCTCGACGGGCAGCTGTGGACCGTCGTCGAGTTCCAGCACGTCAAGCCGGGCAAGGGCGGCGCCTTCGTGCGGACCAAGCTGAAGAACGTCCTGTCCGGCAAGGTCGTGGACCGCACGTTCAACGCGGGGACCAAGGTCGAGACGGCCAACGTCGACAAGCGCGACATGCAGTACCTGTACAAGGACGGCACCGACTTCGTCTTCATGGACACGTCGAGCTACGACCAGCTCTACGTCTCGGAGGCGACGGTGGGCGACGCCGCCAACTACCTCCTCGAGAGCCAGCAGGCCATGGTTGCGACGCACGACGGGAGCCCGCTGTACGTCGAGCTGCCCCCGTCGGTCGTCCTGGAGATCACGTACACCGAGCCGGGCCTGCAGGGCGACCGCTCCACCGGCGGCACCAAGCCCGCCACGTTGGAGACCGGTGCCGAGATCCAGGTGCCGCTCTTCCTCGAGCAGGGCACGCGCGTCAAGGTGGACACCCGCGACGGGTCCTACCTCGGCCGCGTGAACGACTGACTTGGCCGCACGCAGCAAGGCCCGCAAGCGCGCGCTCGACGTGCTCTTCGAGGCCGACCAGCGCGGCCTCCCACCCCTCGAGGTGCTCACGGCGCGGCTCGCGCAGCCCGGGCACGAGACCGCCCTGCCGCAGTACGCGGTCGACCTCGTCGAGGGCGTCCTCGCCCAGCTCGAGCGGATCGACGAGCTCATCGCGACCTACTCGCACGGCTGGACGATCGAGCGCATGCCGGCCGTCGACCGGGCGATCCTGCGCCTCGGTGCGTGGGAGGTGCTCTACAACGACGACGTCCCGGATGCGGTGGCCGTCGACGAGGCGGTCGAGCTGGCACGCGGGCTGTCGACCGACGACTCGCCCGGCTTCGTCAACGGTCTGCTCGGCCGCATCGTCGACCTCAAGCCGACACTGTCCGCCTGACCTGGCCGGCTGACCTGGCCGGCTGACCGCCACCGCGACCGTGACCGCGACCGACAAGCTCGCCTGACGCCGTGTGCGGGCGGCCACGGCGCTGGTCGAGGGTGTCCGTCAGACCTGGCCGACGGGCACGAAGCCGTAGAGGTCGGCGCGTGAGGCCGGCTGGCGCGCCATCGACAGCGGCCGGCGGCCGCGGACCGGCACGCGCGCGGCCGGGCGCCCCAGCATGTGGCCCTGCACGACCGGCACGCCCATGTCGACCAGCGCGGTCAGCTCGTCCACACGTTCCACGCCCTCGGCGACCACCTCGAGACCGTGCGCCTCGGCGAGCGCCAGGATCGCGCGGAGCACGGCCGCGCCCTCGGGCGTCGCGATGTCGTGGACGAAGGTGCGGTCGATCTTGAGCACATGGATCGGCAGCTCGCCGAGGCGGGAGAGCGAGTTGTACCCGGTGCCGAAGTCGTCGAGCGCGATGCGGGCGCCCTTGGCGGCCAGCGTGGTGAGCGACGAGCGGACGTGGGCGGCGTCGTACAGGAGCGCGCTCTCGGTGACCTCGATCGTCAGCATGTCCCAGCGGTCGGCGCCCCAGGCCTGCTCGACGTGCCGCACGAAGTCCGCCTCGTCGAGCTGGCGAGCGGCGACGTTGACCGCGACCGGCAGGTCGAAGCGTTCCATCCCGGCGCGTGCGGCAGTGATCATCTGCCGGCCGATCTCGACGACCAGCCCGGTCTCCTCCGCGAGCGGCAGCCACTCGGCGGGCTGGCGGAGGCGGCCGTTGCGGCGCCACCGGGCGAGGACCTCCAGCCCCACGACCTCGAGCGTGAGCGCGTCGTTGAGCGGTTGAAAGTGCGCGACGATCTCGCCGTCGCGGATGCCCTCCTCGAGCTCGTGCCGCGCGGTGGCCCGTGCCGAGACCCGCGCGCGCATGCTCGCGTCGAACAGGACCAC
Source organism: uncultured Actinotalea sp. (assembly GCA_963521045.1). GTDB lineage: Bacteria > Actinomycetota > Actinomycetes > Actinomycetales > Cellulomonadaceae > Actinotalea. The sequence goes on along the minus strand of CAUQTR010000128.1, from coordinate 3,480 downwards.
CCCTGCCTGGCACCGCTTGGCCTCGAGCATCGCCAGGTCCGCCTCGCGCAGGAGACCGGCCGGGTCGACCACGGCGCCCGGACGCCAGACCGCGAGGCCGACCGAGATGGCGGTGCGGGCACCGCTCTCGCCAGGGCCCTCGAACTCGTCGCGCAGGCGGCGGGCCAGAGCGGTGAGGGCGGCTCCACCGGGGGCCCGGTCGAGGACGGCGACGAACTCGTCACCGCCCTGGCGCGCGACGAACGCGCCGTCGCCGAGGACCGTCCGCAGGTGCCCCGCGAGATGCACGAGCAGCATGTCCCCCCACTCGTGGCCGTGCCGGTCGTTGGCGATCTTGAACCCGTCGAGGTCGCAGAAGAGGACCGCGACGCGGCTGCGCTCGACGTTGGCCCTGTCGAGCGCACCCTGCAGGTGGCGGTCGAGCGCGTGCCGGTTGTGCAGGCCGGTGAGCGAGTCGGTGAAGGCCGCCCGCTCGAGGCGGGTGCTGAGCGCGTGGCGCTCGGCCGCGGCCGAGACCACCCGCGCGAGGTCCCGCAGGAACGAGGCCTCGACCGGGTCGTCCGCCCGGCCGGAACCGGAGAAGAGCTCGGTGACGAAGCGGTCGCGCGAGAGCGGCCGGATGGTTCCCGTGATCGTCACGTCGTCGAGCAGGCGCCGCGCCTCGTCCACCGCGCGCTCGAGTGTTCGTTCGGGGGAGCGCAGCAGCCACGCGTCGTTGGTCACGGTGCTGAGCACGTCGCGCATCTCGGCGCGGCGCTGGGCGTCGCGTCGGACGGCTGCGGTCCGGGACGCGGTGACGACGAGGAGGACAGCGACCAGCGGCACGACCCACAGGCCCGCGAGCAGCTCGGTGAGGGGCGAGGGCGGGGGCACCGCGGACGTGATGAGCACGACGGCGGAGGCGGTCGCCCCGAGCGCCACGGCCCCGCCGACCGGGTCGAGCGCGCGTCCGCGCAACGACCGCTGCACCGTCCGGGCGACGACGAGGAGCGGGACCAGGAGCGTGGCCGTCCACAGTGTTCCGTACACCGGCAGCCCGTCCGTCCACCGGTGGGCGAACACGAGGTCGGTGCTGAACCAGAGCACAGCCCCCGCGACGTACCAGACCACCATCGCGACCACCGGCGCGGCACGAGGCTGGCGCCCGGCGTAGAGGCGCACGGCGGGGACGCTCACCACGAGGGCGACCGCGACGAAGAGGTAGCGCGCGAGGAGCAGCGGCTCGAGCGCCTGCGCGGGCGCGACCCCGAGCAGGCCGTTGGTCAGGCTCACCGCGGCGAGCGCGAGCGCCCAGGCCATCGTCCACGCAGCCTCGGCGCGCCGCAGACCGCCGCGCCACCCCGTGGCGTGCAGGGCGCACAGGCCGACGACGACGCCCGCCAGCACGCACTGGAGCACGACCGACCACGACGGCACAGATCCGGACACATGGGGAGTATCGGAGTGACACGTGCGAACTTGAGCCCGACCCACCGTCCGACATTCGCGACCACCCGGATGGCTCACCGGAGGGTCGCTCGCAGCACCTCAGCTGCGGCCGGCGCCCGCGGAGCCGGGGAGGCGGGCAGGACGCCCGCCCGCCGGCAGGTGGCCGAAGCGGTGCAGGGTCATGCTGACCGCCTGCTCCCGCACGACGGTCCGCAGCTCACGCGCCGCCGACGCGACGACGGGCATGTCGAGGACGGTGACCTCGCCGACTCGCTCCGCCGCGGCCTCACGGAGCCCGGGCGCGGACCCGACGACGCGCACCCGGCCGGTCACCTCGCCGGAGCGCACCCGCGCGGCAAAGGCCTCGTCGTCCTCGGTGGCGGCCCGAGAGACCGTCACCGGCACGCCCGCCCGTTCGGCGGCTGCCTGGACCCGGCGGACGTCGCGCTCGCGCCCGTCCGCGCCGACGCGGACGGTCAGGTGCGGCACGGGTCGGTAGCGCAGCACGTCCGCCTCGGCGCGCAGGCCCGAGGGGTCGTGCTCGACGGAGAGGTCCTCGCGCCAGACGCGGTCGTCGTCCGCGCGCGCCCACGTGAGCCAGGCGGAGTCGTCCTGCGGGACGTCGGCCGCGTCGGCCCACGTGCCGAGCTGCGGGACGTAGCCGGGCCCGCCGGCCTTGGCGCCCGGCCCGACGACGCTCGCCTTCCAGCCGCCGAACGGCTGGCGACGCACGATCGCGCCGGTGATGTGCCGGTTGACGTACGCGTTGCCGACCTCGACGGTGTCGAGCCAGGCGGCGACCTCGTCCTCGTCGAGCGAGTGCAGCCCGCCCGTCAACCCGAAGGCGACCTCGTTCTGGACGGCGATCGCCTCGTCGAGGGTCTCCACGTGCATGACGCCGAGGACGGGGCCGAAGCACTCGGTGCGGTGGAAGAAGGAGCCGCGCGCGACGCCGTGCTTCACGCCGGGCGTCCAGAGGGTGCCTGCCGCATCGAGCCGTCGCGGGCGCACGAGCCAGCGCTCGCCCGGCTCGAGTGTCGTGAGCGCGCGGAGCAGCTTGCCGTCGGCGGGCTCGACGAGCGGGCCCATGACGGTGCCGATGGCGGTCGCCGGGCCCACGGCGAGCGAGGTGACGGCGTCGGCCAGCTGTCGGCGCAGCCGGGCGGAGCGGCCCGCGGACCCGACGAGCACCAGCAGCGACGCGGCCGAGCACTTCTGCCCGGCGTGACCGAACGCGGACCGCACGACGTCCGCCACCGCGAGGTCGACGTCGGCCGACGGCGTGACGACGATCGCGTTCTTGCCGGACGTCTCGGCGAGCACGTCGAGGTCGGGACGCCACGACGCGAACAGGCGGGCCGTCTCGATGGACCCGGTGAGCAGCACGCGGCGCACGTCCGGGTGGCTCACGAGGCGCCGTCCGACGTCGCCCTCGGGGCAGTCGAGCACCTGGAGCACGGCGGCCGGAACGCCGTGCGCGGCGAGCGCACGCTGCACCGCGGTGAACGCGACGCGTCCGGAGAGCGGGGTCTGCGGCGCAGGCTTGACCAGGACGGGGGAGCCGGCCGCCAGAGCTGCGAGCACCGAGCCCACCGGGATGGCCACCGGGAAGTTCCAGGGCGGGGTGACCACCGTCACCCCGTCGGGTCGGAACACCGCACCGCGCACCGACCCGTCGGCGAGCCGCTCGGCTGCGTCCGCGTAGTACCGCGCGAAGTCGACGGCCTCGCTCACCTCGGGGTCGCCCTCCGCGACCGTCTTGCCGGCCTCGTGCGCCATGACCGTGACGAGGTCACCGCGTGCGCGCTCGAGCTCGAGCGCGGCGCTGCGCAGCACCATGGCCCGCCGGGCGGGCGAGGTGCCGGCCCACTGCGGGGCCACCCCGACGGCGGTCGCGACGACCTCGTCGACCTCGTCGACGGTCCGGACGACCGTCGCGTCGGGCACCGGCACCTGCTCGGGGCGCCGGTCGAGTGCGGCGAGCGCCCACGCGCGCGACGCGGCGACCGCGGGGTCGGTGTCGGCGACGTTGTCGAACCCAGGACCGGGGAG
>CAUQTR010000127.1:0-5965 GCA_963521045.1 uncultured Actinotalea sp. | reverse complement strand
GTGCCGCGCGGCACCGAGCCCGAGGCGGTCGCGACGACAGGCGACCCGGTGGCACCCGGCCCGGCGGGGGCACCCGAACCCGTCGCGCGCTGGACGGGGATCGACGTCGGGAGCCCGTTCGACTACGCGCGCGCCGGCATCCTCTACGTCGCTCGCCACCTCCCGGCGCCGGGGCGTGAGCCGACTACCGAGGCCCAGCTCGACGAGATCGCGGCACTCGTCGAGGCAGCGGGGGGCGCGACGCTGGGCCTGTTCTCGTCGCGCCGCGCAGCGGTCGCGGCCGCTGAGGCGATGCGTGAGCGGCTCGACGTCCCGGTCCTGTGCCAGGGGGACGACCAGCTGCCCACCCTCGTGCAGCAGTTCGCCGAGGACGACGCCACCTGCCTGTTCGGCACGTTGTCCCTGTGGCAGGGGGTCGACGTGCCGGGCCGCACGTGCCGCCTCGTGCTCATCGACCGCATCCCCTTCCCGCGGCCCGACGACCCCGTCCGCTCCGCACGGACCGAGGCGGTCGAGCGCTCCGGCGGCAACGGCTTCATGGCCGTCTCGGCGACGCACGCGGCGCTCATGCTCGCGCAGGGCTCCGGTCGACTCGTGCGCACCGACACCGACCGGGGCGTCGTCGCGGTGCTCGACCCGCGCCTGGCGACGGCTCGCTACGGCACCTTCCTCGCGCGGTCCGTGCCGCCGTTCTGGCAGACCACCGACGGCGACGTCGCGCGGGCCGCCCTGCGCCGCCTGGCGGCCGCCGACGAACCCGCCACCATAGGGTGAGCAGGACGCACCCGAGGGATGGAGCACAGACGATGGTGGACACGGCCGGACGCGGGCAGCGCGAGCTCGACGACCTCGGGCTCGACGCATCGCCCGTCGGACGACGCACGACCAAGCTCGCGGTGGTCGGCGCCGGCTCGGTCGGCTCGACCATGGCCTACGCGGCGCTGATGCGCGGTGCCGCCCGGACGGTGGCGCTCTACGACATCAACGCCGCCAAGGTCGAGGCCGAGGCGCTGGACATCGGCCACGGGATCCAGTTCATGCCGATGGCGGACGTCATCGGCTCGGACGACATCGCCGTGTGCGCGGGCGCCGACGTGGTGGTCGTCACGGCCGGGGCCAAGCAGAAGCCCGGGCAGACACGCCTGGACCTCGCGGAGGCGACCATCTCGCTCGTGCGGCGCATGCTGCCCGACCTCGTCGCCGTCGCCCCGGACGCGGTCTACGTCATGGTCACCAACCCGGTCGACATCGTCACGTACGCGGCCCTGAAGATCTCCGGGCTGCCGCCGCAGCAGATGTTCGGCTCGGGCACCGTGCTGGACTCGTCCCGGCTGCGCTACCTCCTGGCGCAGCACACCGGGGTGGCCGTGCAGAACATCCACGCGTACATCGCGGGCGAGCACGGTGACTCCGAGATCCCGCTCTGGAGCTCGGCGACCATCGGCTCGGTGCCGCTCATGGACTGGCCGGGCATCCCCGGCCCGCAGGGGATCACGGGCCGGCTCGACGACGCCGACCGCACGCGGATCGCCGAGGAGGTCGTCAACTCGGCCTACCGGATCATCGCCGGGAAGGGCGCGACCAACTACGCGGTCGCTCTCGCGGGCTCGCGCATCATCGAGGCCGTCCTCGGCGACGAGCGCCGTGTGCTCCCGGTGTCCTCGCTGCTCCAGGACTACCGCGGCATCTCGGACGTGTGCCTGTCCGTGCCGTCCATCGTCGGCCGCGAGGGCGTCGGCGCCCGGCTCGAGGTCGCGATGTCCGACGACGAGCTCGCGGGACTGCGGAGCTCGGCGGACCACCTGCGCTCGGTCGCGCGCCAGTTCGGGTTCTGAGCCCGTCCTGACCGTGCTCGCCGCGCGGGCGGGCGGCCCCGTAGCCGCCCGCCCGCCCGCGCGCGTCAGAGGCTGCGCAGGACGCTGACCACGCGCCCGAGCACGACGGCGTCGTCGCCCGGGATCGGCTCGTAGGCCTGGTTCTGGGGGAGCAGCCACACGTGCCCGTCCGCGCGCTTGAGCGTCTTGACGGTGGCCTCCCCGTCGATCATCGCGGCGACGATCTCACCGTTCTCGGCGACGGGCTGGCGGCGCACCACGACCCAGTCCCCGTCGCAGATCGCGGCCTCGATCATCGAGTCGCCGGACACCTTGAGCAGGAACAGCTCCCCGTCGCCCACCAGCTGTCGGGGCAGCGGGAAGACGTCCTCGACGACCTGCTCCGCCAGGATCGGTCCGCCGGCGGCGATGCGACCGACCACCGGCACGTAGGACGGCGCGGGCGCCGCGTCGCGCAGGCCCGTCTCGTCGAACGAGCCCTCGTCAGCCGGCGGTGCGAGGTGGCCGATGGCGCGCGAGTCGTCCGGGTGCACGACCTCGATCGCCCGAGGGCGGTGCGGGTCGCGCCGGAGGTAGCCCTTGCGCTCGAGCACGGTGAGCTGGTGCTTGACCGACGACGGGCTGGTCAGGCCGACGGCCTCGCCGATCTCGCGCATGCTCGGCGGGTAGCCCCGCCGCTCGACGCTGGACCGGATCGTCTCGAGCACGAGGCGTTGACGCGGCGTGAGCCCGTCGCCACCGGCCGGCCCGTCGGGGAGGGCGTGGACCGACGCGAGCGTCGGGTCCCCTGCCGAGGGCGTGCCCGTCGGGGGTGTGCTCCTGGGTGCCATGGGCCCCTCCGTCTCTGGGTCTGTGCGGCCGCTGTGCCATCGCCAGCAACCGCGTGAACGCACGTGCAAGCACTGTGGGAGCACCGTGCACCTGCCCTGCACCTGCCCTGCACGTGCCCTGCACCTGCCTGCACCTGCCTGCACCTGCCTGCACCTGCCTGCACCTGCCCTGCGGCCGGTCGTGTCGGTGGCCGGTGATGGGCTGTGCCCGTGCTCCTCACCCTAGGGGCGCGGCGTCGCGTGATCAAACACCTGTTCGAGCGTGTCTCGACATCGGTTCCCGCGGCGTGGTAGACATCGTACAGACGTTCGACGAACGTACGTTCGACCGAGGAGGCGTCATGAGCGCGATCACCTGGGACCGTGAGCCGGTCCTGTCCCTGCCCGTGCGGGCTCGTGGCTCCCTGCCCGTGGGGGCTCGTGGCGCTGCCACCGTCGGGGCTCGGAGCCTGGGGGCGCCGACGGAGGCGCCGACCCATCTCCGCCTCACGGGCCGCGGTCGCATCGTGGTCTGGGCGCTGGCGGTCGCGGTCGCAGCGGGCGTCAGCCTGTCGGCACAGAGTGCGGGCGCGGACGGCCCGGGCTCGGCGATGCCGGTCGAGACGTACGTCGTCGCGCCGGGCGAGACGCTCTGGCAGATCGCCGGGTCCATCACCGCCCCCGGCCAGGACAGGCGCGACGTGGTGGACGAGCTCGTCGAGCTGAACGGGCTCGGTGGCGCGGGCCTGCGGGCCGGCGAGGAGATCCTCGTCCCCGTGCGCTGAGCGTCGCGTCGCTCGGGGCTCGGCTTGTTGCCGGGCCACGCGCGACCGTACGGTGTGGCGGTCCGCGCGACCGTCCGGCGTGGCGGTCGTCGCGAGGAGGCACACGTGCACTGCCCGTTCTGCCGGCACAGCGACTCGCGCGTCGTCGACTCCCGCACGTCGGACGACGGCTCGTCCATCCGCCGCAGGCGGCAGTGCCCCCAGTGCCACCGTCGGTTCACCACGCTCGAGACGGCGTCGCTCTCGGTCGTGAAGCGATCGGGTGTCACGGAGCCGTTCAGCCGGGAGAAGATCGTCAACGGCGTCCGCAAGGCCTGCCAGGGACGGCCCGTGAGCGAGGACGACCTGGCGCTGCTCGCCCAGCGCGTCGAGGAGACCCTGCGCAGCACCGGCACGGCGGAGCTCGACGCGCACGAGATCGGGCTCTCGATCCTGGGCCCGCTGCGCGAGCTGGACGAGGTCGCCTACCTGCGCTTCGCGAGCGTCTACCAGGCGTTCGACTCGCTCGACGACTTCGAGGCCGCGATCACCGCGCTCCGTGCGGAGCACGCCAGGGACGAGACGGCCGCGAGCAGCGGCTCCGCCTGAGTGCGGGCGGCGCTCGGGTGGCACCGATCGTCCGTCCGTACCGCTGCCCCGCGGCCCCGCCGCCGACCGGTCGTCGCCCGGGTCGCGGGTCGAGGTGGCGGGTGCGACGCTGACTCGGACGCGACCCCGGAGGCACGATGACCGAGACCCCTGACGCCCGCCCCGTCGGCGTGGACCGCGGCCTGCTGTCGGTCTACCTCAACGACCACCTCGCCGGGGCGGTCGCCGGCTCGCACCGGATGCGGCGCACGGCCGACGCGTTGGCCCGCACACCCCTCGGGCCGGCCATGGACCGCGTCGCCACCGAGGTCGCGGGCGAGCGGGAGGAGCTGCGGGACCTCCTGGGGACGCTGGGCGTCACCCAGGCCCTGCCGAAGCAGGTCGCCACCTGGTTGGGGGAACGTGTCGCCCGGCTGAAGTCGAACGGACGGCTCGTCCGGCACTCGCCGCTGACGACGCTGCTCGAGGTCGAGATCCTGCGCAGCGCCGTCACCGGCAAGCTCGGCATCTGGCAGACGCTGACCGAGCTGGCGCCCGTTCTCGGCATCGACGCCGGGCGGTGCCGGGAGCTGTGGGAGCAGACGGAGCGGCAGATCGCGACGCTGGACGAGGTGCACGTGTACGTCAGGGCCCGGGCGCTGCGGCGCACGGCCGACGGCCACAGCGGCGCCGGCGTCTGACCGCTCGGATCGGAGCGCTCGTCGCAGCGATGCCTGCGCGACCGCTGCCCGGTGTGGGCGGAGAGTGCGCGGAAAGCGTCAGCCCTTGTCGTCGATGACCTGCTGACGCACGACCCGGCGCAGCACCTTGCCGATCTGGGAGCGCGGCAGCTCGGTGAGCACCACGAGGTCGCGCGGGTGCGCGTACCGTGCCAGACGCTTCTCGGACCAGGCGCGCACGGCGGCGAGGTCGACCCGTGGGCCGCCCTGCGCGAGCACGACGGCCGCGACGACGCGTTCGCCGAGGTCCCCGGTCGCGGGGATCCCCACCACGGCCACGTCCTCGATCCCGGGCATCTGGCGCAGATGGTCCTCCACCTGGGACGGGTACACGTTGAAGCCGCCCGTGATGATGACTTCCTTGATCCGGTCGACGAGCCGGACGAACCCGCCGTCCTCGACGACGACCACGTCGCCCGTGCGCAGCCACGTCCGGCCGTCGAGCTCGACGAGGACGGCCCGGGTCTCCTCGGGGCGTCGCCAGTACCCCGTGAAGACCTGCGGCCCCGAGACCAGCAGCTCGCCCTGCTCGCCCGCCGGCATCTCGCGGGACGGGTCCTCGGGATCGGCCACGCGGATCCGCGTCGAGGGGAAGGGCAGCCCGAGCATGCCGGGGCGCCGGGCCGCGGAGACGGGGTTGCCGAGCGCGACGGGTGAGGTCTCGGTCATGCCGTAGCCCTCGACGAGGATCCCGCCCGTGACCTCCTCCCACGCCGTGGCGGTCTCGGACGAGAGGGCCATCGCGCCCGAGATCGCCTGTCGCAGCGATGTGAGGTCGGCACCGGTGCGCCGGGCGGCGGCGGCGAGGCGCTCGAACATCGGCGGGACGCCGGGCAGGAAGGTCGCGGGCCGACGCCGTTGCGCGGCCAGCACGGCGTCCACGTCGAACTTCGGGAAGATGACCGAGGTGGCCGCGATGCGCACCGCATAGGTGAGGCACAGGGTGAGGCCGAAGGCGTGGAAGAAGGGCAGGGCCGCGTAGACGGTCTCCTCGCCGGGCCGGTGGCCGGTCCAGGCCTGACCCTGCGCGGCGTTGACGGCGACGTTGCGGTGCGTGAGGACGGCGCCCTTCGGCGTGCCCGTCGTGCCGCCCGTGTACTGGAGCAGCGCGACGTCGTCGAGCGCGGGGTGGGGGTGGTCTGCGGGGAGCGGCGCCACCTTCGCCAGCAGGGCCACCCACGTCAGGACCCCCGGTGCGAGCGGGACGGGGGCCCGCAGCGCGTCCCGGC
>CAUQTR010000126.1:0-5968 GCA_963521045.1 uncultured Actinotalea sp. | reverse complement strand
CCGCTCGGGAGCGCCGCCGCGGGGCGAGCCCGGCCGGGCGTCAGCCGGCGGGGACCCCGGCGCTGACCACCTCGACCGGGTAGCAGGGGCCGTCGTCGTGCTCGACGCCGTACTCCGGCAGCGGGGACGGGGGTGCGACGTCGAGGAAGGACCGCAGCGGCGGGTCGCCGCCGGTCCCGCTCGCCGTCTGGTCGACGGGGGCGTGCAGGCCGTTGACGACCTCCCAGTCGTCGGTGCCGACGGCTCGGCGCAGCAGGCCGTAGGCGTAGGTGTCGGAGTCCGGCGGCTCACCGTCGTACCAGCTGACCAGCACGCCGTCGGGCGTCACCTCCGCCCGGACGTCCCGGGGGCGGATCGCCGCGCAGTGCTCGGCGAGCGTCGTCGCCGGGGACCGCCAGCCGTCCGGTGCCGGGCTCGCCGTCACGGCGTCGTCCTCGACCACCCCGGCCCGCACCGGATCGCCCTCGACGACGCCGTTGGCGTCGCAGTCGAGCACGCGGCGGAGGCGGTAGCGCACGGCGCCGGACGGCGGTGCGGCGTCGACGTACCGAGCCGCACCACCGTCCGCCACGGTGACGTCCGCGACCGCGTCCCACGGGCCGCCGTCGGCCTGCCGGTAGAGCCGGCCGGAGAAGCCGCCGACGACGTAGCCGTCGAACCACGTCAGCTCGACGGTCCCGTCCGGGAGCGACGTGGCCGCGAGCTGCTCGACGGGGTCGTCAGCGAGCGAGGGGCAGGCCTCGGCCCACGAGATGCCCTCCGCGGGCCCGCTCGGCCCGGTCGGGCCGGGGGCGCAGGCCGCGAGCACGAGACCTGCGAGGGGGACCGCCAGCCCGCGAACCCACCGGTGTGCCACCACGTCGCCCTCCGACTCGTCCGGCCGAGCCCGTGGCCCGGCGAGCGGGCGTACCCGCAGCTCGCTGCAGGGTGCATCGGGAGCCGTCAGCCCGGAGTTGAGCCCGGGGCACGTCGGCACCTCCGCGCGTCCGGCGGCTCGTGGTCCCGCCGTGCCACTCGAGGACCTTCAGCGCGGCGTCGTCCTTGATGCTGCCGCCCGTGGCCTCGGGGAACGTCGGCGACAGGTCCTGGGCCACGTGGCGCGGGTGGTCCGCGGCGGTGTCGCGGAGGAATCCCCGGACGTGTCGCGCCCGTCGCGGAGAAGTACGGGTCCACGAGGGCACGGGCGTGGCGGGCGGCGGTCGTCCCGACCCCTTAACCTTGCGGGTCTCGGGTGCCGTGCGCCGGACTCCAGGTCCGCGGCCGGTCCACATCCCACGACGGAGGAGCTCGGATGCCAGGCGGTCTCGCTGCGCTGCTGGACGACATCGCTGCGCTGGCGAAGCTCGCCGCTGCGTCCGTGGACGACGTGAGCGCGGCCGCCGGCCGCGCGAGCGCCAAGGCCGCGGGCGTGGTGATCGACGACACCGCCGTCACGCCGCGGTACGTGCACGGCTTCGCCGCCAACCGTGAGCTGCCGATCGTGCGGCGGATCGCCGTGGGGTCCCTGCGCAACAAGCTCCTGTTCATCCTCCCGGCAGCGCTCCTGCTCAGCCAGTTCCTGCCCTGGTTGCTGACACCGATCCTCATGGTCGGCGGCACCTATCTCGCCTTCGAGGGGGCCGAGAAGATCTACGAGCTGGTCAGCGGCCACGCCAAGGAGCAACCGGCGCTCCCGGCCGCGGCGCGCGGCGAGGACGTCGAGAAGACGATGGTCAGCGGGGCGATCCGCACCGACTTCATCCTCTCCGCCGAGATCATGGTGATCGCCCTGAACGAGGTGGCCGACGAGCCGATCGTCTCGCGCGCCGTGATCCTCGTGGTCGTCGCACTGATGATCACCGTGCTCGTGTACGGGGTGGTGGCGCTCATCGTGAAGATGGACGACATCGGCCTGCGGCTGTCCCAGACGCGGCAGGGGGCGGTGGCGGCGTTCGGCCGGGGCCTGGTCAAGGCCATGCCGAAGGTCATGGCCGTGCTGTCGACGGTCGGCATGGTGGCCATGCTGTGGGTCGGCGGTCACATCCTGCTCGTCGGCGTCGACGAGCTCGGCTGGCACGCGCCGTACGACCTCGTGCACCACGCGGAGGAGGCGGTCCACGCCGTCGCCGGCGTCGGCGGCTTCCTCGCGTGGCTGGTCAACACGCTGGCCTCGGCGCTGATCGGCCTGCTCGTCGGCGCCGTCGTCGTGGCGATCATGCACGTCATCCCGCGCCGGCGAGGGGCCGAGGCCGCGCACTGACGTCCGGCACCGCAGCGGGAGCGGGGGACCGGGGAGTCGGCGTTCAGCCCACGGGCACGTCCCGGCGCCGGAAGCCCAGGAACGCCGCCGTCCACAGCGCCGCGGCGATCGCGCTCAGGATCAGGACGGGGCCGGCCGTCACGTCCTCGAGGGGCACCCGGGGGACCGCGTCGAACGGGTCGACGGCGGTGACGGCGGCAGGGAGGTCGAGCAGCGGCCCGAAGACCCCGACGACGAACCCGAAGGCGAGGAGCACCCACGGCACGACGCCGGCGGCCCGCGGCCACCACGCGTAGAGGGCGGCCGTGAGCCCCAGGTACACGGCCAGGCCGGGTGCGTAGGCCAGGACGGCCGTGAGGTAGATGCTCGGTCCCGGGTCGGTGACGCCGACGGCCACGGCACCCAGCCAGAGCGTGGCGCCGGTGACCAGCGCCAGGACCCCGGTGCCGAGCGCAGCGGCGCCGAGCTGGGCGCCGAGCCACCGAGCGCGTGAGACGGGCAGGGCGAGCACGGGCTCGAGGCGGCCGCTCGTCTCCTCCGTCCGCGCTCGCAGCACCGCGGCCACCCCGTAGCCGGCCGCCAGGAGCATGCCGAACACGACCATCACGGCGATGAAGCCGCCGAGCAGCTGGTCCCGGCCGCCGAACATCTCGAGCAGCTCCGGGCTGGTCCGGGCGAGCTCGCCGAACATCTCCTCGACGCCAGCGACGTAGGTCCCGGACGCCGTCCACATGAGCGCGAGGCCGACCGTCCACCACATGAGGGCGGTCCGCTGCTGCCGCCACGCCAGGGCGAACGGGGAGCGCAGACCCGGTGCGGCGTCGGCCCGGCCCCGCCGGGGCGCCACCATGCCCGCACCCACGTCACGCCCCGACGCGAGCGCCGCCGCGAGGGCCAGCAACGCGGCGGTGAGCAGAACGTGGAGCACCAGAGGCCACCAGCGTAGGTCCACGAACGCGCGCATCTGCTGCGCCCAGCCGATCGGGGAGGTCCACGACAGCCACGACCCGTGCGTCTGCTGCATGTCCCCGAACGCGCGCGCCATGTAGGCGAGGCCGAGCACCGCCATGCCGAGACCGTTCGCGCCCCGGGCGTGCGCGGTCACCTGGGCCACCACGGCGCCGACCGCCGCGAAGACCACGCCGACCAGCGCGTAGCCCGCCCCGACGGCGAGTGCGTCGACCGCCTCCAGCCCGCCACCGATCATCACGAGCGCGCTCAGCAGACCGATGACGACGTCGGCCAGGACGACGACGGCGAAGGCGGCGGCGGCGGCTGCGTGCCGCCCGACGACGCCGGCCCGCAGCAGGTCAGCCCGGCCGGACTCCTCCTCCGCGCGGGTGTGCCGCACGACGTGCATGACGTTGAGGATGGCGAGCGCGATCGCCATCCAGCCGATCAGCTCGTTCGAGAGCATGGCCCCGATGGTGTAGTCGTCCAGGCCGTAGCCCGGACCGCCCATCATCGTGCTCACCGGACTGCTCATGAGCGCGGCGCGGGACTGGCGCTCGGCGGGTGTCGCGTACAGCGCCGACAGCGCGCCGACGAAGTACACGTGGAGGAGCACGAGCGAGGCGGTCCACACCGACAGGCGGACGCGATCGCGCCGCAGGACGAAGCGCACGAGCCGGCCCGCGCCGGTGAGGTGCGCGGCAGCGTCGGTCCGCGTCGCGGGGGGCCGGGGTGCGACGTGCGTGGCACCGATCGCCGCCGTGGTCACCGTGCACCCGCCGGGGTGCGGGCGTCGGCGACATCCTCCGGCGCGTCGCCGTAGTGGCGCATGAAGAGCTCCTCGAGCGAGGGTGGCGTCGCCGTGAAGTGGCGGACGCCCAACGGTCCGAGCGCCGTGAGGACCGCGCCCATGCGGTCGTCGTCGACGTCGAAGCGCACGCGTGTGCCCGCGCCGGCAGGCTCGGTCACGACGGCGTGCACACCGGGCAGCCCGACGACGGCGCTCGGGTCCCCTTCGATCACGGCGTCGACGTTCGAGCGGGTGAGGTGCCGCAGGTCGGCCAGCGTGCCGTGCTCGACGGAGCGGCCGCCGCGGATGATCGTCACGGTGTCGCAGACCTTCTCGACCTCGTGCAGGATGTGGCTGCTGAGGAGCACCGCGCGACCCGCGGCCTTGACCTCCCGCAGGTACTGGGCGAACACGGCCTCCATCAGCGGGTCGAGGCCCGAGGTCGGCTCGTCGAGGACGAGGAGCTCGACGTCGGAGGCGAAGGCGGCGACCAGGGCGACCTTCTGCCGGTTCCCCTTGGAGTACGTCCTCGCCTTCTTGGTGGGGTCCAGCTCGAACCGATCGAGCAGGTCGGCCCTGCGCCTGGGGTCGACCCGGCCGCGCAGGCGGGTCATGAGGTCGATCGCCTCGCCCCCCGTGAGGTTCGGCCAGAGGCTCACGTCGCCGGGCACGTAGGCGAGGCGCCGGTGGAGCGCCACGGCATCCGTCCAGGGGTCGCCCCCGAGGAGGCGGACCTCACCGGACTCGGCGCGCAGGAGCCCGAGGAGCACCCGGATGGTGGTGGACTTGCCGGCGCCGTTGGGGCCGAGGAAGCCGGCGACCTCGCCGGCGGCGACGGTCAGGTCCAGCCCGTCGAGCGCGCGGACGTCGCCGAACGACTTGTGCAGGTCGCGGATCTCGATGGCGGGTGCAGGCGCACCCGAGGTCGTCGTGGTCATGGTGGTCTCCCGTACGGATGTGGTGCCGGTTGCCCTCCGGCCAGGTGTCAGCTCGCGTGCGCGTCGCGTTCCGCGGGCGGGTCACCGACGTAGAGGAGGTACGCGTCGAGCATCCTGCGGGTCGTGAGCAGGCCCTCGGTGAAGACCTCGAGGGCGGGGAGGGCGTTCGCCTCGTAGTACCGACGCATCGTCGCCGCGACGTCGCCCGGCTCGCCGGACGGCTCGAGGGTGAGCGAGAGCAGCCCGGCGCCCAGCGACCCGAGCACGAGGTAGCGGGCTCGGGCCTGCTCGTCGCGGCTGGGCCGGATCACCCCGGCCTCCACGCCCGCGGCCAGGTACTCGACCGTGTCGTCGACCATGTGGTCGACGAAGGTCTTCGCCAGCACGCCACCGTGCTGGAGCGAGCGCATGACGTAGGCGAACACGGGGGCGAACTGCTCGGCCGTCGCCAGGTACTCGAGGAAGCGTCCGGCGGGCCCCTCGACGAGGGCGTCGAGCTTCGCCCGCCTGATCTCGCGCAGCACGTGCTCGTCGCACGCCTCGCGCAGCTTGTCCTTCGAGCCGTAGTGGTGGATCACGAGCCCGGGGCTCACGCCGGCGTCGGTCGCGACGGCGCGGACCGACGCCCTGAAGCCGTCGGCGCCGAACCGCAGGACTGCGGCGTCGCGGATCCGCGCGCGGGTGGTGAGGTCGTCGTCCGACCACGCCGCGCGACGGCTGGTTGAACGCATGTTCAGCATGCTATTCCGTTGTTCAACCTGCCGACAAGGGCGGGTGAAACCGCGTGGCGGAGCGTGCGCCCGGGGGCGTCCGGGGTCACCATCGGGCGAGAGGAGGGCGACGATGCTTCATCCGGCGGTGGCTCCCGAGCCCATGAGCGCGGGAGAAGGTGCGCGGGCCGGCGCGATCGGCGCGCAGTATGCGGGCGCGACCTGGTTCGAGCTGGCGCGCGCCACGTCCGACGCCCACCGAAGCGCGCTGGACGCGCACCGCACCGGCGACCGGCAGCGGGCCGCGCTCGAGGACGAGCGGTTCCGCGTCCTGCAGGCC
>CAUQTR010000125.1:0-6001 GCA_963521045.1 uncultured Actinotalea sp. | reverse complement strand
CGGTCACCGCGGCGCGCGCGGCGCACGGGGCCGGCGACGACCAGCGCCACGGTCACGCCCACCGCGACGATGCCCACCACGATCAGGGCGGCGAGGCGTGCGTCCATGCCGCCGATGGCGTCCTCGGCCTGCGCGAGCTGGTCCAGGATCCACTCCCACGCGCGCTGCAGGAGGTTGGGCCGCTCGTGGTAGATCGGGTCGGCCAGCTCGGCCCGCAACCAGTCGCGCGCCGTCTCCGCGTCCGGGTCGACGGGCACGTCGGCCCGGACCCCGCCGAGCAGCGCGGGGATCGCCTGCCAGGTCAGCACGTCACCGCGTCCCGGTGGGCTCGGGCTCCGCCTCGGCGGCCCGCTGGAGCTCGACGTCCAGGCCCTCCTTGCGGATCCGCACGTCGACGTAGAGCAGTGCGGTGACCGCGGCGGTGAAGACGATCGCGGGGATGAGCACGAAGCCGTACATGATGTTGATGGCGGCGATGTACACGCCGGTGGGGGCGAACGCCATCGCGAGGCCGATGACGATGCTCAGCGGCGCGGACACGAGCTGGGTGATGAGGCTGACGATGAGCTGGGTGAGCAGGTAGATGCCCAGCAGGCGCCAGAAGCTGCCCCGGGTCAGGCGCCAGCCCCGGCCCACGGACTCCCACACACCGAGGTCCTCGAGCACGAGCACCGGCGGCACGAGCAGCAGCCGGACCGACAGCCAGACGCTCCCGACGAGGAACGCGAGGCCACCGAGGAGCCCGACCGCGACCGCCAGGCCGTCCTGCCGGGCGGCGACGAGGCCGACGACCCCCGCGACCAGCAGGCCCATGAGGACCAGCACGGCGACGAAGTAGAGGACCGAGAGGCCGACGAGGGCGAGCACGCGCTTCCAGTGCCGCGACCAGACGTCGGCCAGGACCGCCTTGCGGCCGATGACCGACTGGCTCACGGACACGGTGAGGATCCCGGTGAGCACCACCTGCGCGAGCAGCATCCACGGGAGCACGCCGACCATCGACAGGGAGGCCGCCGCGGTGTCGAGGGCCATCCCGTCGCCGTAGGGGTCGAGCGAGGTGTCGGTGCCGCTCGCGATCGCGCCGGCGACGGCGGGCAGGATGAGGAACTGCGTGAGCGCGCCCAGGAGGGCCACGATGCCGGCGACGATGGCGGTGAACCCGAACATCACCCGCGGGTTCGCGCGGACGGACCGGAACGCGCCGTCGAGGATCTCGCCGAGCCCCAGCGGCCGCAGCGGCACGATGCCCGGTTGCACCGGCGCGGGCGCGTAGCCCACGGGGCCCTGGCCGTACTGGGGCTGCCCGTACTGGCCCTCGCCGAACTGCGGCTGCCCGTACTGGCCCTGCCCGAACTGCGGCTGCCCGTACTGGGGTTGCCCGTACTGGGGCTGCCCGTACGAGGCCTGCCCGTACTGGCCCTGGCCGGTCTGGCCCTGCCCGTACTGCTGCTGCCCGTACTGCTGCTGTCCGTATTGCGGCTGCTGGCCGTACTGGCCCTGGCCGGCCGCGGCGGGGGGTGGGACCTGCGGCGCCGCGCCGTAGCCGGGCGGCTGCGCCGACGGGGCACCCCAGCCCTGGCCGGCGTCGTTCGGTTCGCTCACGTCTCATCCCCTGGGTCACGGCAGCCGACCGGACCGCGTCCCTGCCGGACGGCGGCTGCGCGGGCCCATCGTGCCACGGACGCACCCGCCCCCGGTGTCGCCGGGCACCTCGATCCGGTGCCGTGTCACCCGCCCGCCGGGTGCCCGCGCCGGACGCGCACGAGCACGCCGTCCCCGGCGCACGCGCCGGGATGACACCATGTGCGCATGAAGGGTCGGATCCTGGTGGTCGACGACGACGTCGCGCTCGCAGAGATGATCGGCATCGTGCTGCGCTCGGAGGGCTTCGAGCCCTTGTTCTGCTCGCACGGTGACGAGGCGATGGGCGCGTTCCGGGCGGGGCAGCCCGATCTCGTGCTCCTCGACCTCATGCTCCCGGGCAAGGACGGCACCGAGATCTGCCGCCTCATCCGCGCGGAGTCCGGCATCCCGATCGTCATGCTCACCGCCAAGAGCGACACGGTCGACGTCGTCCTGGGCCTCGAGTCGGGCGCGGACGACTACATCTCCAAGCCGTTCAAGCCCAAGGAGCTCGTCGCGCGCGTCCGTGCGCGACTGCGCCGGACGGATGAACCCACCCCGGAGCACCTGAGCATCGGCGACCTCGAGGTCGACGTCACGGGGCACCGCGTGACGCGCGCGGGCCGGCTCATCCCGCTCACGCCGCTCGAGTTCGACCTGCTCGTCGCGCTGGCGCGCAAGCCGTGGCAGGTCTTCACCCGCGAGGTGCTCCTGGAGCGCGTGTGGGGCTACCGGCACGCGGCCGACACCCGGCTGGTCAACGTCCACGTCCAGCGCCTGCGCTCGAAGATCGAGCACGACCCGGAGCACCCCGAGATCGTGGTGACCGTGCGTGGCGTCGGCTACAAGGCGGGCTCCGGCCCGGCGTGACGCCGTGAGCGACGCCCGGGTGCGCGTGCGCCGTGAGCTGCGGCGCCTGAGGTGGGGGACCGCCGGGCTCGCCCGCCGGGTGTGGCACCGCTGGCGTGCCTCGCTCCAGCTCCGCGTCATCACCTCGACCCTCGTCGCGGGGACCGCCGCCGTGGCGGTGCTCGGCGGGTACCTCTCCGACCAGATCGCCGATGGTCTGTTCGAGGAGCGCCTCACGCAGGTGCTCCAGGAGAGCGCGCGCTCGACCCAGCGGGCCCAGGAGAGCTTCTACAGCTCCGTGGCGTCCACCGGCGCGGAGGTCGACGGCCTCTTCCGGCAGACGGTCGGGGCCCTCCAGCTCGGGGGGTCCAGCGACCAGGTCGTGCTCCGGCGCTCGCCGGGGGCCACCCCGCCGGTCTTCGTCAACGACTACTCGTCGTCTCCCGACGCGGGCCTGAGCCGCCTGGTCACCCCTGAGCTGCGCTCGGTCGTGCAGGGCTCCGCCGAGCAGCACTGGGTCTCGGTGGCGGTCGAGGAGGCCGACGGGCGCACCGCCCCCGGCGTGGTCGTCGCCTCGGCGGTGACCGCCCCCGTGGTCGGCCAGTACGAGCTCTACTTCCTCTACAGCCTCGCGCCCGAGCAGCAGACGCTCGGACTCGTGCAGCGCCTCCTCGGCCTGGGCGGCGTGGGCCTGCTGCTGCTGCTCGGCGGCATGACCTGGCTCGTCACCCGGCAGACGGTGCGGCCCGTGCGCAGCGCCGCCCGGGTCGCCGAGCGGCTGGCGGACGGCCACCTCGCGGAGCGGATGATCGTGCAGGGCGTCGACGAGATGGCCACGCTCGCGCGGTCCTTCAACGAGATGGCCGAGAGCCTGCAGGACCAGATCCACCGCATGGAGGAGCTGTCCCGCCTCCAGCGGCGCTTCGTCTCCGACGTGTCCCACGAGCTGCGCACGCCGCTGACCACGGTCCGGATGGCTGCCGAGGTGATCCACGCCGCCCGGGACGAGCTGGACCCGGCGGCCTCGCGCTCCGCGGAGCTGCTGACCGCGCAGCTCGACCGCTTCGAGGACCTGCTCGCGGACCTCCTCGAGATCAGCCGGTTCGACGCGGGCGCCGCGATGCTCGACGCCGGGAGCCGCGACGTGCGCGACGTCGTCATGGACGCGGTGGAGCAGGCGGTCCCGCTCGCCGGGCGTCGCGGGGTGTGGTTGAGCGTCGAGCTGCCGCCCCGGCCGGTGATCGCCGACATCGACCCCCGCCGGATCGAGCGCGTGCTGCGCAACCTCCTGGTCAACGCCGTCGAGCACGCGGACGGCAAGCCGGTCGAGGTGTGGCTGGGTGCCGACCCGCGGGCGGTCGCCGTGGCCGTCCGCGACCACGGCGTCGGGATGACGGCCGAGGAGGTCGAGCACGTGTTCGACCGCTTCTGGCGCGCCGACCCGGCGCGCGCCCGCACCACCGGCGGCACCGGCCTGGGGCTCGCGATCTCGATCGAGGACGCGCACCTGCACGGCGGGTGGCTCGAGGCCTGGGGGCGGCCCGGTGAGGGCGCGTGCTTCCGGCTCACGGTGCCGCGTCGTGCCGGGATCGTGCTCGAGTCCTCCCCGGTGCCGCTGGTGCCCGAGGCCCCGGCGCCGGTCGCCGTCTCCTACGGTTCCCACGAGGGCCGGCCCGACCTGGACCCGACGTCCGTCCCCGATCTCGACCGGCTGGAGGCCTGATGCCCGCCGTCCGCAGCGGACCGCCGCGCACCGCCCCCAGCCGTCTGCGTCGGCGTGCGCCGCGGTCCGCGGCCGTCGTCGCGACCGCGGCCGTCCTCGCGCTGGCGGGTTGCGTGGGAATCCCCACCTCGGGGCCGATCCGCACGGGAGAGGTGCTGAGCACCGAGGAGCCCGGCGTGCCGCTCCAGCTGCCCAGCGACCCGGTCGTCGACGCGGAGCCGGCCGAGCTCGTGCGGGGCTTCCTGCTCGCGGGCGCCGCCGGGCTGCCCGACGAGTTCGTCGTCGCGCGGAAGTTCCTCACCGCCCGGGCGTCCGACGAGTGGGACCCGCGCGCGCAGGTCACGGTGTACCCGCAGCGGAGCAGCGGCCCGCAGGTCACCCCGGGCGAGGACGGTTCGGTCACGGTCACGGTGCCCGTGGCGGCCACCGTCGACGACGCCGGCCGCTACACGGAGGCGGCGCCGGGGACGCTCGACACCGAGCTGGTCTTCACGCTCGCGCGCGACACGTCGGGGCAGTGGCGCATCTCGGAGCTGCCCGACGGCGTGCTCATGGACGCGGAGAACTTCAAGGTCTCCTACCGTCCGGTGCCGGTGTACTTCGCCTCGCAGGACACGACGCACCTCGTGCCGGACCTGCGCTGGTTCCCGACGATCAAGACCCCGACGCTCGCGGTGAGCGCGCTGCTGTGGGGGCCCTCGCCATGGCTGCGGGACGCGGTCGTCTCGGGTGCCCCGGAGGGCGTCCGGCTGAGTTCCGAGGCCGTCACGATCTCCGAGGACGGCGTCGCGCAGGTCGACCTCGCCGAGATCCCCAGCCTGCCCGAGCAGGCCGAGCGGAACCTCCTGCAGGCCCAGCTGACCGAGACCCTCAGCCGGTTCCCGGTCAGCGGCGTCGAGGTGACGGTCGGCGGGCTGCCCTGGCGCGAGACGAGCGTCCCGGTGCTCCAGCGCGACGTCCTGCCCGAGGCCGGGCCGTACGTGCTCGTCGGCGACACCCTGGCGGTGCTGCGCGACGGCGTCGTCGAGCCGGTCGAGGACGCGGCGCCGCTCACCGGCCTCGACGCTCACCACCCCGCCGTCGGCGCGGACGAGACGCTGCGCGTGGTGCTGTCCGGACCCGGGAACCTGCTGCGCCTGCCGCCCGACGCCGCGCCGCCCGTCCCCCTGCTGGCGGGCAGGGCGCTCGTGCCGCCGTCGGTCGACCGGCACGGCTGGGTCTGGACCGCGGAGAGCAGCTCGACCGGTGCCCTGGTCGCGGTCGACGTGGACGGGGAGGTGGTGAGCCTCGACACCCCGTGGCTCGCCGGCCGCACGGTCCGCTCGCTGCGCGTGTCGCGTGACGGGGCCAGGCTGGCCCTGGTCTCGACCGGGGCCGCCCCGACCGACGTCGACGTGTCCGTCCTGGCCGTGGTGCGCGACGAGGACGGCCGGCCCACCCTCGTCGGCCCCGACCCGCTCGTGGTCGGGGAGGCCGTCCTGGACGTGCTCGAGGTCGCGTGGGTCGACGAGGTCACGCTCGCGGTGCTCGGCACGAGCCAGGAGCTGGCGGCGCCCACGACGCACCTCGTACCCGTGGGCGGGCCGACCGAGCCGCTCGCCTTCCTCGAGGCCGCCGGCGTCGCTGCCGGGCGCGGTCGCCAGTCCGTCTACGTGGTGGACGACGCGGGCACGCTGCTCGTGCGGCAGGGCAACCAGTGGAAGCCGGTGGCCGACGGCGTCCGGGACCCGGTGTTCCCCGGCTGACGCGGCGTCCGGTCGTCCTGGGGACGGCCGCCGCTCGCGGCGCGCCCGGGTGACGCTGGGC
>CAUQTR010000124.1:0-6014 GCA_963521045.1 uncultured Actinotalea sp. | reverse complement strand
GACCCGCACGGGCTCCAGCGCGCGAGCCAGCTCGTGGACCTGCTCGCCGACGTCTCCGCGGGTCTGCCGGACGGCGACCGGCTCAGCGTCGCCGTGGCAGCGAGCCCCACGGCGCTGCAGGTGGGCGGCCACGCGTGCGGGGACCTCCTGGCGCTGCGGGCCAAGCACGAGGCCGGCGCGGACTACGCGATCACGCAGGTGTTCTTCGAGGCCGACGACTACGTGCGCTACGTCGACGCCGCGCGTTCGGCCGGGGTCGACCTCCCGCTCCTCCCCGGCGTCGTGCCCCTGACGGACCCGCGACGGCTGCGCCGGCTCGAGGAGGTCAGCGGCGTCGCGGTGCCGACCCACGTGCTCGCGACCCTCGAGGCGGAAGCCGAGCCGGAGGCGCGTCGCGCGGCCGGCCGGACGCTCGGCGCGGAGCTCGCAGCCGCGGTGCTCGACGCCGGCGCCCCCGGCCTGCACCTCTACACGTTCAACCAGCACGCGGCCTCGCTCGACCTGCTGCACGACGTCGGCCTGCGCACGCGCGTGGAGCCGAACGCCTGAGCGGTGCCCGGGTCGTCCCATGACCGGGCTCGCGCGACAGGGCTCGCGTGACCGGAGCGGACCCGTGGCCGGGCTCGCGCTGTGACCGGACCCGTGGCTGGGCTCGCGCTGTGACCGGACCTGTGGCCCGGCTCGCGCTGTGACCGGACCTGTGGCCCGGCTCGCGCTGTGACCGGCCCCACGCGCACGGCGCCGGACCGGCACCACGCGCCGTGGCAGGCTGCACGGGTGCGCACCACCCCGAGCCCCGCCGACCTTCGCCGCTGGCGGCGACACCTGGCGGACGAGCGCGCCGAGGCCGCCGTCTACCGCGAGCTCGCGGGGCGGCGCGGTGGCGAGGAGCGCGAGATCCTGCTCGCCCTCGCCGAGGCAGAAGGCCGGCACGCCGCCCACTGGGAGCAACTGCTCGGCGACCAGATCGGCGCTCCGCGCCGCGGTGACGTGCGGTTCCGTGTCCTGGTGTGGCTGGCGCGCTGGTTCGGGTCGGTCTTCGTCCTCGCCCTCGCCCAGCGCGCCGAGGCCCGGGCGACCTATGAGCGGGACATCGACGCCACCCCGACGATGGCCGCCGACGAGCGCATCCACGAGGAGGTCGTGCGGGCGCTGGCGACGCGCGGTCGCAACCGCCTCTCGGGCACCTTCCGGGCAGCGGTCTTCGGCGCGAACGACGGACTGGTCTCCAACCTCGCGCTCGTCATCGGGGTGGCCGCCGCGGGGACGCCGACGGGGACCGTCCTCATCACCGGGCTCGCCGGGCTGCTCGCGGGGGCCCTGTCCATGGGCGCGGGCGAGTACATCTCGGTGCGCTCGCAGCGGGAGCTGCTCGCCGCATCCACGCCGAGCGCCGCGGCCGGCCACGCGCTGCCGCACCTCGACGTCGCGGCGAACGAGCTGGCCCTCGTCTACCGGGCACGCGGGATGGCGCCGGACGAGGCTCGGGAGCGCGCCGACGAGGTGCTCGCCGACCTCGCCCTGCTCGGCGGCGAGCCGGCGCCGGGCGTGCACCCCGCGTTCGGCGGCGACGGCGCCGACCCGACCGACCACCACGAGGTCGTGGGCTCCGACGTCGGCGCGGCACTGTCGAGCTTCTGCTTCTTCGCGTCGGGCGCCGCGGTGCCCGTGCTGCCCTACCTGCTCGGCCTCGACGGCACGACGGCGCTCGTCGTGGCCGCGGTCGCCGTCGGCGTCGCGCTGCTGGGCACGGGGGCCGTCGTCGGTCTCATCTCGGGCGGTCCGCCCGTCCGGCGGGCGCTGCGCCAGCTGGCGATCGGCGCCGGTGCCGCGGCCGTGACCTACGGCCTGGGCGCGGCGTTCGGCACCACGGTGGGGTGAGGAGCGCTCCCGGCGGTGACCACGTCCGGGTGATCCCTCGGGCGAGATCACGTGTCCCGCCTCGGCGGATGTGACGGTCGAGTAACCTTCAGCGGCCAGCGGTACTGCGAACGGCAGGGTGATGAGCGACGAAGCCTCTCGCGCGGACGGCGTCCGCCCGAACCCCCCGGGCCCCGTCGCGCCCCGTGCCGCGTGGGGCGCCCGCCGCGAACGTGCCCGCCCCGACAGCGCCGGCTTCGAGGGTGTCGGCCCCGACGCCGACGACGAGGGCGCCGGTCCTGCGGTGCCCGGCGCCCGGGGCATCCCCGCCGAGCTCCTGGCCGGGCTCACGATCGAGGAGGTCTGCCGACGCAACCTGCTCGAGGAGTCGGACGAGGTCATCTACTTCAAGGACCTCGACAGCCGGTTCCTCGTCGTGAGCGCAGGCTGCGCGGCGCTGCACGGCAAGACGCCGGCGGAGATGGTGGGCCTCTCCGACTTCGACGTCTTCGAGCCGGCGCACGCGCACACGGCCTACGCGGACGAGCAGCGGATCATCGCGACGGGTGTGCCGATGATCGGCCAGGCCGAGCGCGAGCGCTGGGCGGACAAGCCGGACTCGTGGGTCGCGAGCAGCAAGTTCCCGCTCCGCGCCGCCGACGGCACGATCATCGGCACCTTCGGCGTCTCCCGGAGCGTGACGCGTCTCGTGGTCGCCGAGCAGGAGGCCGCGCGGCTCGTGCAGGTGACGGAGGCGGCCAACGCGGAGCTCCGCCGGGTCGAGGCCCAGTTCCGTGCGGTCCTCGACGGAACGACGGACGCCATCGCGCGGTACGACGCCCAGCTGCGCTACCGGTACCTCAACCCCGCCGGTGAGCGCCTGCGCGGGCTCGGCCTCGAGGCGCTGCGCGGCCGGACGGACCGCGAGGCCGGGATGAAGGACCCGTTCGTCGGCGCGTGGGAGGCGGCGCTGCGCGGGGTCCTCGCCTCGGGCGAGCCGGACGACCTCGACTACGCCGGGACCGACGCCGCCGGGGCGGAGGCCTTCTTCCACACGCGGCTGGCTCCCGACCGTGACGCCGCGGGCGCCGTCGTGGGGGTGCTCACCTCGACGCGCGACGTCACCGAGCTCAAGGTGGCCGAGCAGGCGCTCGCCCGGCAGGCCATGCACGACTCGGTGACCGGCCTCGCGAACCGGTACCTGCTCACGGACCGGATCACGCAGGCCCTCGTCCGGATGGAGCGGTACCCCAGCCGGATCGCGCTCTACTTCATCGACCTCGACCACTTCAAGCACGTCAACGACTCCTACGGGCACGACGTCGGCGACAGCGTGCTCGTCGCGGTGGCGGACCGGCTGCGTCGCCTCGCGCGCAAGCAGGACACCGTCGCACGCCTGGGCGGCGACGAGTTCGTGGTGCTCTGCGACCGCGTGCTCACCGACGAGGACGCCCAGGACATCGCGGGTCGGCTCGTCGCAGCGCTGTCCGAGCCGGTGGTGGTGGGCAGCAGGCGGGTGGCGCTCTCGGCCAGCGTCGGGGCGGTCCTCACGGACGACCCGACCACGAGCCCCGGGGACCTGCTGCGGGGTGCGGACGCTGCGATGTACCGGTCGAAGCAGGCGGGCCGCAACCGGTTCACCGTGCACGACCCGGCGCAGACGCCGACCGCCGACGACGCCGTGATCGAGGTGGAGCTCCGCGAGGCGCTGGAGGAGGGCCGTCTGCGCCTGCTGTTCCAGCCGCTCGTGTCGCTGAGCGACCAGCGTCTGCTGGGCTTCGAGGCGCTCCTGCGCTGGGACCACCCGCGACGCGGCGTCCTGACGCCCGCGGACTTCCTCGACGCCGCCGAGGCCGCCGGGCTCATGGGCGACGTCGGCGCGTGGGTGCTCGACGCGGCGTGCGCGCAGGTCGCCGCGTGGGACGCCCGCCGACCGCCCGGTTCGCCGCGGCTCACGATGGCCGTCAACGTCTCGGGGCGCCAGCTCCGCGAGCCGGGCCTCGTGGACCTCGTGCGGGAGGTCCTCGGGCGGTACGGGCTCGAGCCCGCCCAGCTCAGCCTCGAGGTCGCCGAGCGCGCGCTGGTGCAGGAGGCGCCGGGTGCGCATGCGACGCTCGAGGCGCTCGGCACCCTGGGCGTTCGGCTCGCCGTCGACGACTTCGGCGCGACGTACACCTCGCTGGCGCGGCTCCCGCACTTCCCGGTGAGCGTCGTGAAGCTCGAGCAGCTCGCGGGGGTGCCGTGGCAGCGGGGCGTCGTGGCGGCCGTGATCGCGATGGCTCACGGTCTCGGGATGAGCGTGGTGGGTGAGGGCATCGAGACGCCGGCCCAGCTCGACGAGCTCCTGGACCTCGCGTGCGACGACGGGCAGGGCTACCTGCTCAGCCGGCCCCTGACGCGTGAGCAGGCGGAGGCCCTCCTCGCGGCGGGCGGGCGGCCCTCGGACGTGCCGACCCAGCCCTCGCACGCGTGCTGACCCCGAGCCCTCAGGCCGTGGTCCCGGCCGCCTCGCGGACGTAGTCGGCCTCACCGCGCCGCAGCGTGCCGCTGGCCGCGACCACAGCGACCACGGCGAGTGCACCCGAGACCATGACGACGGTGAACCCGGCGCCGCTGCCGGCCCGGTCGATCTGCGCCCCGGCGATCGACGACCCGAACGAGACGCCGACCCCGAGCGAGGTGCCGACCCAGGTGAGCCCTTCGGTGAGCTGCCGCCGCGGGACCAGCTGCTGGACGAGGCCGTTGCCGTTGATGATGGTCGGCGCGATCGCGAAGCCGACGACGAACATGACGGCGGCGAGCGCGACGAGCCCGGTCACGAACGAGAAGAGGGCGACGCCGACGGCGAGGGCGGCCATGCCCAGGACGAACCGGAGCCAGAGCGGGCTGGCCCACTGGCGGACGCCGTAGGCGAGCCCCGCGAGCATCGAGCCCCCGGCGAAGACCGCCAGCACGGGCCCGGCCGCCGCCTTGGCCCCCTGCTCCTCGGCGAAGGCGACCGTGGCGACGTCGGTCGCGCCGAAGATCGAGCCCATGCACACGAAGGCCAGCGCGAGCACGACCATGCCACCCGAGCGCATGACGTGCCGGTGCCCCTCCCCGGCCTCGCGCACGACGACGGGCGGCTCGGTCGCACGCTGCGCGACGAACCACGCACCGCCGACCATGACGGCGACGGCGGGCACGACGAGCCCTGCGACCGGGTGCACGCCCGTCGCGAGGAGGGTGGCCATGACCGGCCCGACGATGAACACGAGCTCGTCGACCGAGGACTCGAGCGAGTAGGCCGTGTGCACCGAGCGCGGGTCGGTCAGCACGTGGGACCACCGGGCGCGCACGAGCGCACCGGGGGAGCCGGCCGCTGCGCCGGTGAGGACGCCGGCGGCGTAGAGCCATGCGGGGTCGGCGCGGAGCAGCGCGAGCACGACGAGGGCCGAGATGCCCACCGCGGTGACCAGGACGGCCGGACGCATGACGCGCGCCTGCCCGTACCGGTCGACGAGGCGCGAGAGCTGCGGCGAGCAGACGGCGTGGGTGATGACCTGGACCGCGGAGATGCGGCCCGCCAGGCCGTACGAGCCGTAGATCTCCGAGACCATGAGGATGATCCCGATGCCGACCATGGACATGGGGAGCCGGGCGATCGCACCCGCGACGGAGAAGGCGACCGCCCCGGGGCGCGCGAGGACCTCGCGGTACGGCTGGAGCACGGCCCCAGTCTCCCAGGCGCCGCCGACACGGCTTTCACCCGTTCCCCACGGGCCGGGCCGGGAGGCACCGTGCGACGATGCACGGCACGGCGCCCCGGGTGTCCCGTGCCCGCACCGCACGGCAGCGCGGGTCGCCCCACCACGACCTGCGGTCCTGGTGGCCGAGGCAGGGGGCGTCGGGAGGGGGTGTCGTGGTCCGACCGGACGCGGCTCGCCGCCTGCTGCGGCCCACCCTCGCCTACGGGCCCTTCGGGTTCGTCTGTCTCGCGGGCGCCGTGTTCGTGCTCGGCTTCGTCGCCGTCCAGCTCGCGCCGACGGACACGGGGATCGCCGCGTGGTGGCCGGCGGCCGGGGTCGCCGTCGTGGCGGCGCGCTGGGGGCCCCGCGGCCCGCTCTGGGTCGGGGTCGTGGTCGTGGCGGGGGCCAGCGGCGGGCGCTTATACA
>CAUQTR010000123.1:0-6051 GCA_963521045.1 uncultured Actinotalea sp. | reverse complement strand
GCCCGATCTCGCGGACCTGGCCGGCGGCGAACGCGCCGAGGGGCGCTGGGTCCTCACGGTCGACGGCGCCCGCGTCACGGGCGGCGCATGGTCCGCCACGCGCGATGCAGACCGCGCCGACGTCACGCTCGACGGTCTCGAGCGGTGGCGTCCCGGGCCGCTGCCGTGGCTCATGCGTGCGGTCACCACCGTGGTGCCCGTGTTCCGCCGCTGGCCGACCACGTACGCGTGGCGTGGCACCGTCGCCCTGGCCGGGCCGCCGACGGTGACCGGCTCGTGGCGCCGCACCGGCGGCCACGACGGCGGCGCCTACCGCCGGGCCACGGGCTCCTGACCGACGGACGGGTCGGTCGGCCGGGTCAGTCGGCTGTGACCAGGCGCAGGGTCTCGAGCCGCCGCGCGGCGAGGATCACCGAGCCTGCCGTCGTCCCGATCAGCAGCCCGATCGCCACGT
This sequence comes from uncultured Actinotalea sp., assembly GCA_963521045.1. Taxonomy (GTDB): domain Bacteria; phylum Actinomycetota; class Actinomycetes; order Actinomycetales; family Cellulomonadaceae; genus Actinotalea. The sequence goes on along the minus strand of CAUQTR010000123.1, from coordinate 5,597 downwards.
TGAGCGCGACGGGTGACAGCACGCCCCACACGAACGCCTGGTCCCCGAGCACCGCCTCGGCACCGGCCATGGCCCACTGGCGCACGCTGACGTTGCTGATGCCGGGCACGTACCCGCCCAGCACCGTCTCCCACAGCAGCGCGTAGAGGAGGCCGATGATGACGGCGTTGCGGGTCACGACCGACAGCGCCACGAAGAGCGCGGTGTACGCGAGCGCGGCCAGCGTCGCCGCCACCCCGTACGCGAGGCCGAGCTGCCCGTCGTCGTCCCCCGCGATCTCGATCGCGGCGACCAGCGGCACGACCGCGAAGACGAGCGCGGCGCCCCACGCGACGACGAGCTTGGAGAGCAGGATCGTCGCGCGCGGCAGGGGCTTGGCGAGCAGGTACACGATCGACCCGTCGTCGATCTCCGAGCCGATCACCCCCGTGCCGATGAGCAGGCACATGAGCGGCAGCAGCGTGCCGAGCGCGAACTCCTCGGTGAGCGTCACCGTGGCGAACAGGTCGGCGTCGGACGCCCAGCGGATCAGCCCCGCGAGCAGGAGCAGCAGCACCGGCAGCAGGAGCATGAGCAGGGCCCGGCGCCGGCCGAGCAGACCGCGCAGCGTGAGCTGCATGACGACGGGGTTCATCGGGCCACCAGGTAGGCGAAGACGGACTCGAGGGACTCGTCGGCCGGCGAGACCTCGAGCAGCCGGACGCCGGAGTCGCGCGCGAGGCGGGGGAGGGCGTGGACGAAGCGGCCGACGTCGGGCGCCTGGACGGCCAGGCTGCCGGCGGTGAGGTCGACGGTGTCAGCGGCGCCGTCGGCGATGATCGCCGCGGCCAGCCGCCGGTCGTCGCTCGAGCTGATCGTGTACTGGTGCGGCCGCTCGGTCATGAGCTTGCGGATCCGGCGGAAGTCGCCCGACGCCGCGTGCCGGCCGGCCACGAGCACCTCGATGGTGCCCGCGATCTCCTCGACCTCCTCGAGGATGTGGCTGCTGAACAGCACGGTCCGGCCCTCCTGGCCGAGCCGGCGCAGCAGGTCCATGAGGTGCAGGCGCTGGCGCGGGTCCATGCCGTTGAACGGCTCGTCGAGCAGCAGCACGGCCGGGTCGTGCACGAGCGCGGTCGCCATCTTGACCCGCTGCTTCATGCCCTTGGAGTAGGTCGAGATGTCGCGGTCCTTCGCGTCCATCATCTCGACCGTCTCCAGCGCGCGGCGGGCGGCCGCGGCCGGGTCCGTCAACCCGTGCAGCCGCGCGTTGGCGAGCACGAACTGCCAGCCGGTGACCATGTCGTACATGGCCTCCGCCTCGGGCACGAGGCCGATCGAGCGGTAGATCTCGGGGTGACGCCACACCGGCTGCCCGTCGAGCGTGACGGTGCCGGCCGAGGGGGCGAGGAAGCCGCCCATCATCGCGATGAGGGTGGACTTCCCGGCGCCGTTCGGTCCGAGCAGACCCGTGATGCCCGGGCCGACGGTCATGGTGACGTCGTTGGCGGCGACGACGTTGCCGTACCACCGCGAGACGCCGTCCAGCACGAGGGTGCTCACACGACACCGACCTTCCGGTAGCGACGGATGAGCAGGGCGAGGCACCCGGCGACGACCAGGGCCGCCACGGCCAGGAACGTCAGGCCGCCGAGCACGCCGCCCGGCACGTCGTGCCCGCGGGCGGAGTCGGTGCCGAGGAGCTGCACGGCGATGCCGTCGACGAGCGTGAACGGGTCGAGCGCGGGCAGGTAGGCGGCGGCCGTCGTGAGCCCTCGTTCCCGGGCGACGGCGGTGAGCATCTCGGACACGCCGCTGAGCACCACGAGGATCGTGATGATCGCGGCGACCCCGAGCCCGCGCCGCGGGGTGAAGGCCGCGACCACCAGCGTGATCGAGCTGAGCAGGACGGCCAGCACCGCGGAGATCAGCAGTCCGCCCGCCCAGCCGAGGAGCTGGTCGCCCACCGGCAGCTCGGCGAGCAGGGCCCCGACCAGCAGGAGCGTCTGCGCGAGCGCCAGCACGCCGAAGACGGCGATCGAGAGCGCGGCGAGCTTCGCGAGCACGTAGTCGGTCCGCATCAGCGGGCGCGAGAGGTAGAGCGGCATGACCCCGTGGCGCAGGTCCCGCGAGACGCAGTAGGGCGCCGCACCGGCCACGAAGAGGGAGACGACGATCGAGAGCGCGCTCGGGTACTGCGTGTAGCCGATGGGCAGCTCCTCGCCGCCGATGATGAGGATCGACAGCGCGATGATCAGCGGCGGGATGAGCAGGATGCCGATGAGCGCCCACGGCATGACCTTGGAGCGCGCCGGGCGCCCCAGCCCGAACACCCCGCGCACCGTCTCGACGAGCAGCGAGCGCGCCACCCAGCCGCGGCCGAGCTGCGGACCGTCGTAGTGGCGGAAGCCGATGTCGTGGATGACGTCGTCGCCGGGCGCGGTCGCGCCCGGGCCCGACGGCCGGGGCGCGACGGGTTCAGTGGCGGACATCAGCGGCCTCCGCCCGGTCGGTGAAGATCTCCGTGAGGTGGTGGCGGCGGCGCTGCATGCGCACCAGGCCGACCCCGAGGTCGGCGGCGCCGCCCTGGACGACGTCGAGCACGCGCTCGTCGGCGAGCTCGACGGTGAAGCTGTCGGCGGTCCCCGCAGGTGCGACGACGGCGCCGGCGGCGCGCAGCAGCGCGACGAGCTCCGGGCCGCGGTCCGTGACCTCGATCAGCAGGACGCCGCTGTACCCCGTCGCGTCCGCGGTCGCCGTCGAGCGCTGGAGCACGCCGCTCTCGATCACCACGACGTGGTCGGCGATGCGCTCGAGCTCGCCGAGGAGGTGGGACGTCACGACCACCGAGATGCCGAAGTCGGTGCTGATCCGCTGGATGAGCGCGAGCATCTCGTCGCGGCCGGCGGGGTCGAGGCCGTTGGTGGGCTCGTCGAGGAGCACCAGACGCGGGTCGTGGACGAGCGCCTGCGCGAGCTTGACGCGCTGCTTCATGCCGGTCGAGTAGCCGCCGATGGGGCGGTACCGCTCCTCGTAGAGGCCCACGTGGCGCAGCGTGTCCGCCGTGCGCTCGCGGGCGACGGCGGTCGGCAGGCCGGACATGCGGGCGAGGTGCACGACGAGCTCGGTCGCCGAGACGTCCGGCGGCAGGCAGTCGCTCTCGGGCATGTAGCCCACGAGGCGCCGGATCGCGAGGCCGTCCGTCGCGCAGTCCAGGCCGAGCACCTGGGCCCGGCCGGACGTCGCGGGCAGCAGCCCCAAGAGGATCTTGATGAGGGTCGACTTGCCCGCGCCGTTCGCGCCCACGAGCCCGACGACGCCGCGCGGCATTGCCACGGTGAGGTCGGAGAGCGCGGTGACGGAGCCGAACGTGCGCGTGAGCCCGTCGACGGCGACGGACGGCTGCGCGCTGTCCGTCGTGGAGGTGACCATGGCGATGATCCTGTCGGCTCGGCGCCGTGCGGCGCCATGGGGTACCACCCTGAGCCCACCCTGAGGGATCCGCCGGCCCGTCCCCCGAAAGGTCCGGCCCGGTCTCGTCCAGAAGGATCACAGGCGGTAGTCGAACCCGAGCCGGATCTTGTCGCCGCGGAAGACGATGCTCGAGTACTCGAACGTCCGGCCGTGGGCGTCGGCGATGACGTCCTCGAGCAGCAGCACCGGCTGACCGGGCCGCATGCGCAGCTGCGTGGCCTCCTCGGCACGCGCCGCCGTCGCCTCGAGGTGCTCGGCGACCTGCGTCATCGCCAGCCCGTAGTGCTTCTCGAGGATGACGCAGAGCTGCTCGCCGCCCGTGTCGTGCGCGTCGAGCCCGGGGGCCAGCGCGGCCGGCACGTACGAGTGGTGCAGGCTGATCGGCTCGCCCTGCACGGACCGCAGCCGGTGGATCGCGTAGACGCGCTCGCCCGCCGGGAGGCCGAGGCGGGCGCGGACGGTGGGCGTCGCCGCCTCGACGCCCACCCCCAGCACCTCGGTCGTGGTCTCGTACCCCATCGCCTCCAGCTGCTCGCGGACGCCGCGGTACGCGGGGGAGACGGCGTCGATCTTCAGCGGCGCGAGGAACGTGCCCTTGCCCGGCACGCGGTACAGGACGCCGTCGTTGACGAGCTTGGTGAGCACGCCGCGGGCCGTCATGCGGCTGAGCCCGTAGGCCTTGTTGAGCTCGTTCTCCGACGGCACGCGCTGGTCCGGCCGCCACTCGCCCGCCGCGATCCGCGCCCGCAGCACGTCCTCGAGCTGGACGTACAGCGGGACGGCGGAGTCGCGGTCGAGCGTCCTGCGGGCCGGCACCGGGGTGGGCTCCCGTCCCGCACCGCTCGCAGGGTCGGGCAAAGGGTCGGGCAAAGGGTCGGGCACGGGTCCTCCGTCGCAGGTCAGGCGCGCCCCGACGATAGCGACGTCGCCGAGGTCAGAAGACGCGATAGGCGATCTCCGCGGGTGCGGCGAGCAGGCGCTCGATCTCGTCGTCGAGCCGGACCAGGGTGAGTGAGGCGCCGGCCATCTCGAGCGAGGTGCAGTACTCGCCGACGTAGCTGCGCCCCACCGTGATCCCCTGAGCCGCGAGCCGCTCGTGGGCGATGCCGTAGAGCAGGTACAGCTCGCTGATCGGCGTGCCCCCGAGGCCGTTGATCATGAGCGCGACCCGGTCGCCGGACGCGTACGGGAGGTCGGGCACGACGGCACCGAGCAGCTCGTCGACGATCTCGTTCGCGGAGACGTGCTTCGCCCGACGCCGGCCGGGCTCGCCGTGGATGCCCACGCCCACCTCGATCTCGTCGTCCGCCAGCTCGAACAGCGGGCTCCCCTTGGCGGGCGGCGTGCACGCGGTGAGTGCGATGCCCATGGTGCGCGTGACGGAGTTGACCTTCTCGCCGATGCGGACGACCTCGTCGAGGTCCGCGCCCTCTTCGGACGCCGCGCCCACGGCCTTCATGACGAAGAAGTTGCCCGCGACGCCCCGGCGGCCGACGGTCCACGTCGAGTCCTGCACCGCGACGTCGTCGTTGATGAACAGCGTGCGGACGTTCACGCCGTCGGCCTCGCTCATCTCCTGGGCCATCTCGAACGCCATCTTGTCGCCGGTGTAGTTGTTGACCAGGAGGAGGACGCCCTTGTCGGAGGCGAGCAGCTTGACCGTCTCGTAGACGTAGTCCATCGGGGGCGCCGCGAAGACGTCGCCGGGGCAGGCGCCGTCGAGCATGCCGCGCCCGACGGTCATGACGTGGGCCGGCTCGTGGCCCGAGCCCGAGCCCTGGATGATCGAGACCTTGTCGTGCCGGGGGGCGTCGGTCCGCATGATGAGGTTGTACTCGGGCACGTAGCGCAGGGTGTCCGGGTTGGCGAGGGCGATGCCCTGGAGCATCTCGGGCACGAACTGCTGGGGGTCGTTCACGAACTTCTTCACCGCTTGCCTCCACGTCGTCGTGAGTCGGTTGGTCACTTCGTGCGCTCGGGCCACCGGGCGGCGACCTGCTCGGCGATCACGGCGACGGCGACCGCGCCGGCGTCGGGCGAGCCGATGCTCCGCTCACCGGTGTAGCTCGCACGGCCGCGTCGGGCCTGGAGCGCGGTGGTGGCGTCGGCGCTGGCCGATGCCTCGCGGCTAAAGATCCTTTGCG
>CAUQTR010000122.1:0-6079 GCA_963521045.1 uncultured Actinotalea sp. | reverse complement strand
GGTAGCGGGTCCCCCACCGGTGCCGGTCGGTCCACCCCCCGGCGGCGGTGGTTGTTCGGCGTGGGGGGGGGGGGTCCTCCCCCCCGACCGCGACGGAGACCAGCGACCTCGGGGTCAGGGGCGACCGAAGAGGAGGCGCGCCTCCGCGGCCATCGTGACCGAGCCCGTGACGAGCACGCCGGCGCCCGTGGGCGAGCCCTCGTGGCCGCCCTCGGAGAGCTCGACCGCGAGGGTGATCGCCTCGTCGAGGCGCTCCGCGCCGTGCACCCGGTCCTCGCCGAACACCTCGACCGCGATCGCGACGAGGTCGTCGACGTCGTGCGCACGAGGGCTCGACGAGCGCGTCACCACGATCTCGTCGAACAGGGGCTCCATGCCCGAGAGCATCGTCTCGGCGTCCTTGTCCTCGAGGATCCCGACCACCCCGACGAGCCGCTCGAAGGTGAACGCCTCCTGCAGCGCCAGCGCCAGCGCGTCGACGCCGGCGGGGTTGTGCGCCGCATCGACGAGCACGGTGGGCGACGTCCGGACGACCTCGAGCCGGCCGGGCGAGTCCATCTCGCCGAAGGCCGCCTCGACGATGGGGCCGGAGAGCGCGCCGCCGTCGCGCAGGAGCACCTCGACGGCGGCCAGGGCGAGCAGCGAGTTCTGCGCCTGGTGGGCGCCGTGCAGGGGCAGGAAGATCTCGGTGTACAGACCTCCCGGCGTGCGCAGCGCGACGAGCTGACCGCCCACGGCCACCTGGCGCTCGGCCACCTCGAGGTCCACGCCCTCGCGCAGCACACGCGCGCCGTGCTCGGCGGCCGCCGCCAGCACCACGCCCTCGGCCTCGTCACGCTGCTGGGCGAGCACGAGCGTGACGCCGTCCTTGATGATCCCCGCCTTCTCGCCGGCGATGTCGACGAGGTCGTGCCCGAGCCAGCGCTCGTGGTCGTGCGCGATCGGCGTGATCACGGCGACGTCGGGCTCGACGACGTTGGTCGCGTCCGTGCGCCCACCGAGCCCCACCTCGACGACGGCGACGTCGACGGGGGCGTCCGCGAACGCCGCGAACGCCATCACGGTCAGCACCTCGAAGAAGCTCAGGCGCGGGCCCCCGCGCTGCTGCGAGCGCTGGTCGACCATGTGGACGTACGGGGCGACGTCCTGCCAGAGCTCGACGAAGCGCTCGTCGGCCAGGGGCACGCCGTCGATCGCGATCCGCTCCGTCACCGAGGTGAGGTGCGGGCTCGTGAAGCGCCCGGTGCGCAGGCCGTGCTCGCGCAGCAGCCGCTCGATCATCCGGCTGGTGGACGTCTTCCCGTTGGTGCCCGCGACGTGCACCACGCGGTAGGCGCGCTGCGGGTTGCCGAGGAGGTCGCAGACCTCGATCACGCGGTCGAGCGTGTACTCGAAGTCGTGCTCGGGCGCCCGGTCGAGGATGCCCGCGTAGACCTCGCGCAGCGCGTCACCGCCGCCCCCGGCGCTCACGCGGTGCCCCCGTCGGCCGGTGCGTGGTCCGGCGTCGCGACCGACAGGTCGACGCCCACCTGGCCGTCAGGCGTGCCGACGCGCACGTCGAGCGCCGTCGCGAGGGTCTCGCGCGCGATCATGGCGCGGTGCGCCTCGACGGCTTCGTGGTGCTCCTCGGCGACCGTGAGCTCGAGGTGGATCCGGTCGGAGACGCGCAGGTCGCGTGCCTTGCGCTCGTCCTGCACCGCGCGCACGACGTCGCGCGCGAAGCCCTCGGCGCGCAGCTCGTCGTCGAGCGCGGTGTCGAGCAGCACGACGCCGCCGCCGGCCAGGACCGCGGCGACCCGGTCGTCGCCGGCCCCCTCGGCGACCACGGTGGACAGCGTGTACTCGTGGGGCTCGAGCGCGACGTCGCCGTCGGGCGTCCGGACGACGGCGCCGCCGTCACCTCCGCCGACGACGGACCACTCCCCCGCCTTGGCCGCACGGATGACCGCCTGGACGCCGCGACCCAGGCGCGGGCCGGCCGCCCGCGCGTTGACGTCGAGGCGCGAGGTGATGCCCAGCTCGGCCGGGCCCACCTCGGCGAGGTCGACGAGCGTGACGTGCTTGACGTTGAGCTCGGTGCGGATGAGCCCGACGTAGGGCTCGACGGCCGCCGGGTCTGCCAGCGCGACCCCGAGCTCACGCAGCGGCTGACGGACGCGGAGCCCGTTGGCCTTCCGCAGCCCGAGCGTCACCGACACGATCTCGCGGACCTGGTCCATGGCGTGCACCAGCGACGGGCGCCCGACGAGCACCGGGCCGTCCGCCGTGCCGTGGCTGACGGTCGGCCAGTCGGTGAGGTGGACGCTGCGGCCGCCGGTCAGACCCCGCCAGATCTCCTCGGTCGTCAGCGGCGCGAGCGGTGCCATGACGCGGGTCAGCACCTCGAGCGCCGTCCACAGGGTGTCGAACGCGTCGTGGTCCTCGGCCCAGAAGCGGTCACGCTGCGTGCGCACGTACCAGTTCGTCAGCACGTCGAGGTGCTCACGGACGGCCTCGCACGCACCGGGCACGTCGTACGCGTCCAGCTGGGCGGTGACGGTCTCGACGAGGTCGCGCGTGCGCGCCAGGAGGTACTGGTCGATCGGCGGCAGTCCGTCGATGCGCGCCGGGTCCACCCGCTGCGCCCGGTAGCCCGCGCCGCCGTCGGCCGCGCCCGCGTAGAGCGTGAAGAAGTACCAGGTGCTCCACAGCGGCAGCAGGACCTGGCGCACGCCGTCGCGGATGCCCTCCTCGGTGACGACGAGGTTGCCGCCGCGCAGGATGGGCGAGGCCATGAGGAACCAGCGCATCGCGTCGGAGCCGTCGCGCTCGAACACCTCGGACACGTCCGGGTAGTTGCGCAGCGACTTGCTCATCTTGCGGCCGTCGGAGCCGAGCACGATGCCGTGCGACACGGACGTGCGGAAGGCCGGCCGGTCGAAGAGCGCCGTCGCGAGCACGTGCAGCGTGTAGAACCAGCCACGCGTCTGGCCGATGTACTCGGTGATGAAGTCGCCCGGGTAGTGGTGCTCGAACCAGTCGGCGTTCTCGAACGGGTAGTGGACCTGGGCGAACGGCATGGAGCCCGAGTCGAACCACACGTCCAGCACGTCGGGGATCCGGCGCATGGTGGCGCGGCCCGACGGGTCGTCCGGGTTGGGCCGCGTGAGCTCGTCGATGAACGGCCGGTGCAGGTCCGTGACCTCGACGCCGAAGTCGGCCTCGAGATCGGCGATCGAGCCGTAGACGTCGGTGCGCGGGAAGGCGGGGTCGTCGCTCACCCACACCGGGATGGGCGTGCCCCAGTAGCGGTTGCGCGAGATCGACCAGTCCCGCGCACCGGCGAGCCACTTGCCGAACTGGCCGTCCCGGATGTGCTCGGGCACCCAGGTGATCTCCTGGTTGAGCTCGACCATCCGGTCCCGGAACTCGGTGACGCGCACGAACCAGCTCGAGACCGCCTTGTAGATGAGCGGGTTCCGGCACCGCCAGCAGTGCGGGTAGGAGTGGTCGTAGGTCTCGTGCCGCACGACGACGGCGCGCTGGGCCTCGGCGACGTGGGCGAGCGGCCCGGAGCCCGCCTTGAGGTCCGCGATGATCTGCTGGTTCGCCTCGAAGACCTGCTGACCCGCGTAGTCCTCGACCTCGGGGGTGAAGCGGCCCTTGCTGTCCACGGGCACGACGGGGGTGATGCCCGCGGCGTCGCAGACGAGCATGTCGTCCTCGCCGAACGCCGGCGCGAGGTGCACGATCCCCGTGCCGTCCTCGGTGGTGACGAACTCGCCGGCGAGCACCTGGTGCGCGTTCGGGTGCCGGGCGAAGTAGCCGAACGGTGGCGTGTACCGGCGGCCGACGAGGTCGGCGCCCTTGATGTCTTCGACGAGCTGCGCCTGGTCCTTGGGGTCCGCTGCCTCCGCGGCGACGAGTCCCAGCTCGCGCTCGTATGCGCTCAGCCGGCTCTGGGCGAGGATGACGACCTCGCCGTGCAGCGTCGAGTTCTCCGAGGGGCACACGCGGACGTAGTCGATGTCCGGTCCGACGGCGAGGGCGAGGTTGGACGGCAGGGTCCACGGCGTCGTCGTCCACAGGAGCGCGAGCTCACCGCTCTCCAGCCGGACGCCCACCGTGAGCGCCGGGTCCTGGCGCGAGGCGTAGACGTCGTCGTCCATGCGCAGCTCGTGGTTGGACAGCGGCGTCTCGTCGCGCCAGCAGTACGGCAGGACGCGGTAGCCCTCGTAGGCCAGGCCCTTGTCGTGGAGCTGCTTGAACGCCCACAGGACCGACTCCATGTAGGTGGTGTCGAGCGTCTTGTAGTCGTGCTCGAAGTCCACCCAGCGCGCCTGGCGCGTGACGTAGTCCTGCCACTCGTCCGTGTAGCGCAGGACGGACTCGCGGCACACCTTGTTGAAGGCCTCGATGCCCATCTCGTCGATCTGCGACTTGTCGGTGATGCCCAGCACCCGCTCGGCCTCGAGCTCGGCCGGCAGCCCGTGGGTGTCCCACCCGAACCGGCGCTCGACGTGGCGGCCGCGCTGCGTCTGGTAGCGCCCGACGATGTCCTTGGCGTAGCCGGTCAGCAGGTGCCCGTAGTGGGGCAGGCCGTTGGCGAACGGCGGGCCGTCGTAGAACACGAACTCGTTGCTGCCGTGCTCACCGGCCTCGCGCTGGTCGACCGACGCCTGGAACGTGCCGTCCTGCGCCCAGTGGGCGAGCACGTCCTGCTCGAGCGCCGGCAGGTCGGGGGACGCAGGGACGGGCGTGCCCTGCGGGCGGTGCAGGGGGTACGAGGATCGAGCCATCGGGGTGCTCCATGCTGGTCGGTACGTCGGTCGTCACGCGTCCGCACCCCCGGCCGGAGCCGGGTGGTGCTGCCCATCGTGCGAGGACGACGTCCGGCGGCGTTCGCACGCGCCGGGCACCGCGGTACCACCCCGCTTGCCGCCACACCTGCCCCCGGACGTCCGGGGAGCCTGCGCGACGACCGCTCGTCGAGGCTGTGACGGGCCCACCCGTCCGGTTCTACTGGGGACCCGCCGGTGCTGCACGGGCCCTGTTCTTCCGGAGGCTCGCCGGTGATGGCCGGGTCGACGCCTGTGGAGCGATCGTACCCATCCCCACCGGGAGTCCGGCGGAACACCGCTTGACCTTGACGTAGCGTCAACTCCTAGCGTCGTCGTCGTACGAAGGAGAAGCACCCATGCCGACGAGGACCCGCAGCGAGTGGTCGATCCAGGAGATCGCCCGGCTCACGGGCGTCACGAGCCGCACGCTGCGGCACTACGACGCCATCGGGCTGCTGCGGCCGAGCCGCGTGGGTGACAACGGCTACCGCTGGTACGACGGCGACACGCTCGTCCGGCTCCAGCAGGTCCTGGTGCTGCGCGGGTTCGGGCTGCCGCTGCCCGCGATCGCCAGGGCGCTGGACGACGAGCGCGACACGCTCGCCGCCCTGCGCGACCACCTCTCCCGGCTCCGCACCGAGCAGGAGCGCTTGACCCGCCAGGCGGCGTCGGTCGAGCGGACGATCACCGCACTGCAGGAAGGAGGCCCGCTCGTGGCCGAGGAGATGTTCGACGGTTTCGACCACACGCAGTACGAGGAGGAGGTGACCGAGCGCTGGGGCAAGGAGGCGTACGCCTCGAGCGACCGCTGGTGGCGCGGCATGTCACCCGCCGAGCAGGGGGTCTGGAAGGAGCGGGCCGCACGGCTCGGCGCCGACTGGACCGACGCGGCGTCGCGCGGCGTGGACCCGGCGTCTGACGAGGCGCAGGCGCTGGCCCAGCGGCACGCGGACTGGCTCAGCGGGATCCCCGGCACGCCGGGCCACGGCACGGGGCGCCCGGCCAAGGAGTACCTCGTGGGCCTCGGCGAGATGTACGTCGCGGACGAGCGCTTCGCGAAGAGCTACGGCGGCCCGGAGGGCGCCACGTTCGTCCGCGACGCCCTGCGCGTCTACGCCGACCGGATGTGACACCCCTCCGCCGAGGTCGCTGGGTCCCCGCGTGGTGGGGGGGGGCCAACAGCCCCCACCCGCCGGACCAGCGCCCACCGCGGCACCCCCGGGCCCCCGCACCGCGACCTCACCCGGACCGGTGCCCGG
>CAUQTR010000121.1:0-6082 GCA_963521045.1 uncultured Actinotalea sp. | reverse complement strand
TCCCTGCGGAGCTGCGGCGGGCGGCCGCCGACCTCGCTACCGCGCGGGCGCAGGGGCTTGCCGCGCTCGAGCGGGCGCGGTCGGAGGTCGCGGCGACTCGTGCGCTGGCCAACGCCGCGAAGCTCGTGGCGTCCCAGCCCGGGCTGCTGCAACTGCGGACGCTCCAGGCGGTCGAGGCCGGTGGGGCGACGGTCGTGCTGTCGGCCGACCCCGCCGTGCTGTCGCCCGACCCCGCCGCGGTCGCGGTCGGACGAGCGGGTCACTGACCAGCGCTGCGCACGACGCAGCGCTGTGCACGACCGAGAGTGTGCACGACCCAGCGCTGTGCACGACGCAGGAGTGTGCACGATCCAGCGATGTGCACGACGCCGGTCCCGCGGCGTGACGGCCCGGTGCCCCCGTGAAGGGTGCCGGGCCGTCGTCGTGCCCATGGGTCCGACGACGTTCAGCCGACTAGAACGGTGGTGGGGCCAGGTCGACTGCGATGCCGTCCGGGAGCGGCCTCGGGGGAGGTCTGTCTGGCGGTGGGTGGTCCGGGCGGCGGGGGTAGGTACGACCGGTCGGTGACCGCCAGAGCGTCGTCCCGGCCGGCGTGCGCAACGGTGACCAGCCCTGGTGCGTCTTGAGCCGGTGGTGGTGGCGGCACAGCGCGTGGAGGTTGTCGAGACGCGTCTGGTCGGCGCCTCCCTCAGCCCGGTACGCCTCGATGTGGTCGACGTCGCACCGGCGTGCGGGCATGCGGCAGCCCGGGAAGGTGCAGGTGCGGTCGCGATGGGCCACCGCGTCTCGGAGCGCGGGGCTCGGCGCATAGCGGCGGGCCGAGCGCGCGAGCGGCTCGCCGGTGTGTGCGTCGACCAGCAGCGGCTCCCACGTGGAACGGGCCGCGATGTGACGCGCCATGCCGATCGGGACCGGCCCGTAGCCCTCGAGCTCGGCCGGCGACTCCTCGATCCCCGTGAGGGCGAGGGCGCTCGCCGTGACGACGAGGTGCGGGTGCCGCCCCTGACGCGGCACGAGCGGCGTGCCGTCCGGTGCGATGCCCGCGTCGAGCCACCGGGTCGTGAGGTCGACCAGTGCGTCCGCCCGGCGGGCGTCGAGCGGACGCTCGTCGTCCGACGCCGCCTGGTTGGCCAGCGCGGTCAACGTGGTGTGGATCGCGACGGCGTCGTCGGCGGGCAGGTAGGCGCTCAGCCACGCCATCGAGTCCGGCGCAGGAGTGAGCTCGACCCGCCGGTGCGCGCGGGCGCGACCGTGCCGAGCCTGCGCACCCCGGGGGTCCCGGACGAGCTCCATCCGCCGCAGGCGCTGCCTCAGCTGGGGTGCGGTGCACTCACGGGCCCGCGGAAGGGCCTGAACCGTCACGTCCCGGGCGACGTCGGGCGGCAGGTGAGCGACATCGTCGACGAGGACAGTGGCGCGCCGGACGTCGAGCTCACCACGGGCCAGCGCGTCGGCGACCTCGGGGAGCGCCTCGAGGCCCAGCGCCAGCGCGACCTTCCGCTCGGCGGCGGCTCCGGTGCACGAGAGCCGGACCGCGAGCTCGTCCGCGACGCCGTCGTCCGACCGCGTGCGGCGACGGCGGAACAGCTCCTGGACCGCGCGGGCCTGCTCTGCAGCGGCCCACGAGGCGGTGCGCTCCCAGGCGGCAGTCAGCTCGACGAGCGCGGCGTCATCGAGGTCAGCTGGCTCCAGGTGCGCCAGACGGTCGGCGAGCGCCGGCCCCGGCAGCGAGGCGTCGAGCTCGGCGGCGAGCCGGTGGCGCACCGACCACTCCCACTCGTCGCCCCACGTGCCCGTCGGCACCCGCGATCCGTCCATATCAGGACACTACGGGCGCCCACCGACACGACTTCCGCGAGGGCCACGGTCAGCGGCCGGCCACGCGCATCGGCGCATCGGCGCTTCGACGCCACGCCGGTGCACCGCTGGAGGCGTCGTGGGCTCGACGACCCACTCCTGCGCGGTGCGCCGGCTGGCATGATGGGCGCGCCGCCCGCGGGTGGTGAGGAGGGCTGGCTGAGCGGCCTAAGGCGACGGTCTTGAAAACCGTTGGTGCGGCGACGTACCCGGGGGTTCGAATCCCTCGCCCTCCGCGCTGTGCCACTGACCGGCCCCGCGATCGGGCCGGGCTCCGCGGCGCTCGTCTTCCCGCCTCAGCGCTCCCGGTCCTCGGCTGTGCGCTCGTCGTTGCCCAGCTCGTTGAGGTAGTTGTAGATCGTGAACCGCGTCACCTGAAGGGCGGCGGCGGCCATCTCGACGCTCTCCTTGAGCATGAAGAAGCCCTTGTCCTTGAGGTCCTGGACGACGGCGATCTTGTGCTTCTTCTGCATGAGGTCGACCGGTGCGCCGGAGGCGTCGATGGCCTCGGCGAGCAGGTGCTGGGCGAGCTCGTCGATGTCCCGGACGAACTTCTCCGCAGGCGCCTCGTCGGCCGGCGGCTCGACGGGGTTCTCGGGGAGCATCGCCTCGGCGATGGCCTTCACGGCGCGCCAGATCATCACGTCGCAGTTGATGCAGAGCGCGGCCACCGGCTCGCCGTCGGCGTCCCGGACCACGATCGTCGTCGACCGCAGCGAGCGACCGTCGGGCAGGCGCGTCTCGTAGCCGACGCTCGTCTCGAGCGTCCCTGCGGCGGCCTTGCGCAGCAGCATGTCGGTCGCAGGGCTGCCGACGGACCGCCCGGTGACGTCGCCCGCGATCGCCACGATCGAGTTGGGCAGCCGGCGCAGGTCGTGCAGCACGACCTCGGTGTCGGCGGGGAGCGTGCGGCTGAGCGGGTCCACCAGCGTGGCCAGCATCGCGAGCACGGCGTCGGCGTCCTGCGCCCTGGGCCCTAGGGCCGCCAGCGATCCGGTTTCCATCGAGGATCCTTTCCACAACGTCAGCACCATGATGACACGTCGTTGACGGATTGCAAGGCATGTTGAAGTCCTCAACTTCAAGTGCTACGGTCGCCACAGGAAGTTGAACTACTCGACGAGGAGTGGAACTTCCGGCCTGGAGTCGGGCGAGGCCCGGCACGCGACACAAGGAGACCCCCGATGCGCTACATGCCCGAGCCTTTCAAGATCAAGATGGTCGAGCCCATCCGGATGACCACGCGCGAGGAGCGCGAGGGGTTCATCCGCGACGCGAACTACAACGCGTTCTCGCTCTCGGCCGACAACGTGTACATCGACCTGCAGACCGACAGCGGCACGGGCGCCATGAGCGACGCGCAGTGGTCCTCGATGATGCGCGGCGACGAGTCCTACTCCGGCGGGCGCAGCTACTTCCGGCTTCTCGAGGCCGGCAAGGAGATCTTCGGGTACGACTACATCCAGCCGGTCCACCAGGGGCGCGCCGCCGAGAAGATCCTCTTCCCGCTCATCGTCACGCCGGGTCAGTACGTCATCTCGAACATGTTCTTCGACACCACGCGCGCGCACGTCGGCCTCGCCGGTGGCCGTGCGATCGACTGCGTCTGCCCCGAGGGCCTCGACTCCGGCGCCTACTACGACTTCAAGGGCAACATGGACGTGCCCCGCCTCGAGGCGCTCATCCAGGAGCACGGCGCCGAGAACGTCGCCGCGATCGTCATGACGATCACCAACAACAGCGTCGGTGGCCAGCCGGTCTCGATGGCGAACATGCGCGAGACGGCACGCGTGGCCCGTGAGCACGGGATCATGGTCGTGATCGACGCCGCCCGGTACGCGGAGAACGCCTTCTTCATCAAGGAGCGCGAGCCCGAGTTCAAGGACGCGACGCCGATCGAGATCACGCGCGAGATGTTCAGCTACGGCGACGTCTTCACCATGAGCGCCAAGAAGGACGCCCTGGTCAACATGGGCGGCCTGCTCGCGGTGCGCGAGGACGAGGCGCTCACCGAGGCGATCAAGACGCGGGTCATCTCGTTCGAGGGCTACCTCACCTACGGCGGGCTCTCGGGCCGCGACCTCGAGGCGCTGGCCACCGGCCTCTACGAGGGCCTGGACCACGACTACCTGCGCTACCGGGTCGGCCAGATGCAGTACCTCGCGGACCGCCTCACCGAGTACGGCATCCCCTTCCAGAACCCCGTCGGCGGCCACGCCGTCTTCGTCGACGCCGGCAAGATGCTGCCGCACATCCCCTACGACCAGTTCCCGGGCCAGGCCCTCGTGGTCGAGCTCTACCTCGAGGCGGGCATCCGGACCTGCGACATCGGCTCCTACCTCATGGATCGGGACCCCGAGACGGGCGAGCAGCTGCGCGCCCCCTTCGAGTTCACGCGCCTCGCGGTGCCGCGCCGCGTCTACACGCAGGCCCACCTCGACGTCGTCGCGGACGCGCTCAAGGCCGTCCACGACCGCGCGGAGAGCGTCAAGGGCTACCAGATCACCTGGGAGCCCAAGGTGCTGCGGCACTTCACGTCCCACCTCAAGCCGGTCGACTGACCGACGCGGTCCTCGGCCGCCCCCCGCATTTCCACCTTTCAACGACGAAGGGCCCAGGAGAAGGACATGAGCACAGCAGCGCAGGAGCGGCCGGCCGCGGAGATCCCGCCGGTCGCCGACGTGGAGGGATCGCCACCGCCGATCGCCACCGGCCTGGTGCGAGGGCTGAAGAACCGGCACATCCAGATGATCGCCCTCGGTGGCGCGATCGGGACGGGCCTGTTCTACGGCTCGGCCACCAGCATCGGGATGGCCGGGCCGGCGATCACCGTCGCCTACCTCGTGGGTGGCGCCGTCATCTTCCTCATCATGCGGGCGCTCGGGGAGATGTCGGTGCACACGCCGGTCTCGGGAGCCTTCAGCCACTACGCCTTCGAGAACTGGGGGCCCTTCGCGGGCTTCTTCTCGGGGTGGAACTACTGGTTCAACTACATCGCGGTGTCGATGGCGGAGCTCGCCGTCGTCGGCATCTACGTCAACTACTGGCTGCCCGACGTGCCGAGCTGGGTCTCCGCGGCGATCTTCCTGGTGCTCGTCACGGCCGTGAACCTCACCAACGTCAAGGCCTACGGCGAGTTCGAGTTCTGGTTCGCGATCATCAAGGTCGTCGCGATCATGGCGATGATCGCCTTCGGTGCGGTGATGATCATCACGGGCCTGGGCAACGGTGGCGAGGCGACCGGAATCTCCAACCTCTGGGCCCACGGCGGCTTCTTCCCCAACGGCATCTGGGGTGTCCTCACTGCGCTCGTCGTCGTGATGTTCTCGTTCGGCGGCGTCGAGCTCATCGGCATCACGGCCGGCGAGGCGGACAACCCGCGGAAGACCATCCCCAAGGCCATCAACCAGGTCGTCTACCGCATCCTCATTTTCTACGTCGGCGCGATCTTCGTGATGCTCTGCCTCTTCCCGTGGAACCAGATCGGTGAGGGTGGCAGCCCGTTCGTCATCATCTTCGACCGGATCGGCGTGGCCGGGGCCGCGACGCTGCTGAACGTCGTGGTGCTCACGGCGGCGGTCTCCGCGTACAACAGCGGGCTCTACAGCAACGGCCGCATGCTCTACAGCCTCGCGCTCCAGGGCAACGCCCCGCGCTACCTCGGCAAGCTCAACAAGAGCGGCTCTCCGTTCGCGGGCGTCCTGACGTCGTCGGCGGTCACGGCCGTCGCCGTGGTGCTCAACTTCCTCTTCCCGGGGAAGGTGTTCCTCTACCTGATCTCCGTCGCGCTCATCGCGGGCATCCTCAACTGGACGATGGTCGTCATCACCCAGATGAAGTTCCGCAAGCGCATCGGTGCGACGCAGGTCGCGGCGCTCGGCTTCAAGATGCCCTTCTTCCCCGTCGCGAACTACGTCGTCCTGGCCTTCCTCGCCGGCGTGGTGGTGCTCATGGCGTTCCTGCCGGACTTCCGGTACGCGCTGTACGTCGCGCCGGTCTGGGTGGGCCTGCTGTACCTCGCGTTCCGGATCAAGACGGCCGCGGAGCGCAAGCGCGACGCCGCCACCGTCCCGGTCTGAGGTCACCCGTGGCTCCGCGTCCCTCGTCGAGTGGGGGGCGCGGAGCCACTGCTGTTCCCGGCGCCAGCCGTTCCCGGCGCCCGCCGTTCATGGGCTCTTCGGATTCATGCATGGGTGAGCCGCCAGGGTCGGTTGCCGGAGGCGGC
>CAUQTR010000120.1:0-6104 GCA_963521045.1 uncultured Actinotalea sp. | reverse complement strand
GGGCTGACCCGCCGGGCACCGCAGCGGCGGGCCAGGCCTCGCGGCTCACCCGTGGCCGGCACGGCCGCCTGGTGGCGTCAGGGGGTGCTGAGCCGGTCGTCCTCGTGACCCGTGCCGGGTTCACCGGTGCCGGCGCGCGACCGCTCGTGGAGGGCCTGGAGCTCCTCGGTCAGCTGCCGGGCCTGTGCGCGCACCAGCCGCTCGTAGCTGTCGCGGAGCACGGCGACGCGACTCTCGGGAGCGCCGCCGTCGCGGGCGGCGCGCCAGGCGTCGCGGCCCGCGCGGATGTCCGCGTCGGTGACCTCGACCCTCCAGTTCGCGCTCGTCATGGGAGGACTGTCCGGCCTGCGCCGCCCCGAGCGCACCTGGCGTCACCCGGATGCCGCGGGTGAAAATCGCCGCCGGAGCACGAGGACGCACGTGATCCGAGGCGGTGCGTGGGCCCGGCCGGTCTCGAACCGACGACCTCCGCGGTGTAAGCGCGGCGCTCTGACCAACTGAGCTACAGGCCCCAGCGTCACACCGTGCGGCGACGCCGGGTCAGCCTAGCGGCGGGGCCGGGCGGGTCGCTCAGAGCCCGTCGGCGTGCGTCAGAGCGCGGCGAGGGCGGCGCGGTACGCACCCAGCTCGCGCGCCTGGCCGCGGGGGTTGACCACGGACCAGCGCAGGATGCCGTCGCCGTCCACGAGGAAGCTGCCCCGTCCGGCGATCCCCTGCCGGTCGTCGAAGACCCCGAACGCCCGGGCCGCGGCTCCGTGCGGCCAGAAGTCGGAGAGCAGGTCGAACCCGAAGCCCTCCTGCTCGCCCCAGGCGCGCAGCGTGTACGGGGCGTCGCACGAGATCGCGAGCAGCCGCACCCCCGCCGCCTCGAAGTCGGCGAGGTTGTCGCGGAGCTCGCACAGCTCGCCGGTGCACAGCCCCGAGAACGCGAAGGGGAAGAAGACCAGCGCGACCGGCATGCCACGCATCCCGGCGAGGGAGACGGGTGTCCCGTGCGCGTCGGGCAGCTCGAGGTCCGGCGCGGGGCGCCCCAGCTCGGGAACCGCCCCGGCAGGCGCGTCGGACCCGTGCGGGGCCGGCGAGGTCACTTCCCCCGGCTCCGGGTGCCGAGGCGCGTGGCGGACCAGTCGGACGCGATCGCGAGCGTGCTCGTGGCATGCAGGCCGGCCGTCGTGGCGGCCTCCTCGATGTCGCTGTGGCCCACGTGGCCGCTGCGCCCGGGCTTGCGGGTGAAGACCCAGATCAGGCCGCCGTCGTCGAGCGCCGCTCGGACGTCCACGAGCGCGTCGGTGAGGTCGCCGTCGTCCTCCCGCCACCAGAGCACGACGCCGTCGGTGACGTCGTCGTAGTCCTCGTCCACCAGCTCGCTGCCGACGATCTCCTCGATCCCGGACCGCAGGGCGTCGTCGACGTCGTCGGCGTATCCGAACTCCTGGATCACCTGCCCGGAGGAGAAGCCGAGCCTGTCGGCCCCCGCGCCCCCTCGGCTGCCCACGGGTTCCGCGGTCGCTCCCACTGGTGTGCCGTTCCCTTCGTCCGTCGTGCCGCACTGCGCGTGCCGCGAAGGTTCGCGGCTGTGTGCGGTAGCCCACAGCATCCACCCCGCCCGTGGCAAGCGCCACACGCAGACCGCACCCGAGACACGTCCGTGACACCGGCTCCCCTCGTGCCTCCCCTCGTGGTGAGCACGGTCCGGCGCCGGCGGGCGCACCAGGTTCCGGGCGTGTCGCCACCGCGTGTCGCGGACGTCACGCCCGTCCCGCGGGGGGCCGGTGTGACTTTCGGCGCCCGGAGGTCCGAGAATGGTCGGACGAC
This sequence comes from uncultured Actinotalea sp., assembly GCA_963521045.1. Classification (GTDB taxonomy): domain Bacteria; phylum Actinomycetota; class Actinomycetes; order Actinomycetales; family Cellulomonadaceae; genus Actinotalea. The sequence goes on along the minus strand of CAUQTR010000120.1, from coordinate 4,289 downwards.
CGGGACAGTCGCCGACCAGGCGCCCTCCCCGGGCCGACCCGAGCACCGCGTCACAGCCGCCCGACCGGGCCCTGCGACGGTGCGGACGAGAGGTGAGGTTGCAGGTGGCTGCACGCGACACGACAGGCCCGCTCATCAACGGGCTCCTCAGCCAGGTCCCGGACATCGACCCGGACGAGACCGGCGAGTGGGTCGAGTCCTTCGACGGGCTCGTCGACGAGCGGGGCGGGCCGCGCGCGCGGTACGTGCTGCTCAACCTGCTCAAGCGGGCGCGAGAGCGCAACGTCGCGGTCCCGACGACGATCACGACGCCGTACGTCAACACCATCGGCGTGCACGAGGAGCCCTACTTCCCGGGCGACGAGGTCGTCGAGCGGCGCTACCGCTCCTACCTGCGCTGGAACGCGGCGGTCATGGTGACGCGCGCCCAGCGCCCGGAGATCAGCGTCGGCGGCCACATCTCGTCGTACGCGTCGGTCGCGACGCTCTACGAGGTCGGGCTCAACCACTTCTTCCGCGGCAAGGACCACCCCGGCGGCGGCGACCAGGTCTACTTCCAGGGCCACGCCGCGCCCGGGGTCTACGCACGTGCCTTCCTCGAGGGCCGGCTGAGCGCCGAGCAGCTCGACGGCTTCCGCCAGGAGGTCTCCGCGCCGCAGGGCGGGCTGTCGTCCTACCCGCACCCCCGCCTCATGCCCGAGCTGTGGGAGTTCCCGACCGTCTCGATGGGCCTCGGCCCGGCGTCGGCGATCTACCAGGCGTGGGTCAACAAGTACACGCACAACCGCGGCATCCGGGACACGAGCCAGCAGAACGTGTGGGCGTTCCTCGGCGACGGCGAGATGGACGAGCCGGAGAGCCGCGGCATGCTCCAGCTCGCGGCGCAGCAGAACCTCGACAACCTGACGTTCGTCGTCAACTGCAACCTGCAGCGCCTGGACGGGCCGGTGCGCGGCAACGGCAAGATCATCCAGGAGCTCGAGGCGTTCTTCCGGGGCGCGGGCTGGAACGTCATCAAGGTCGTCTGGGGCCGCGAGTGGGACGCGCTGCTCAACGCGGACAAGGACCGCGCCCTGGTCAACCTCATGAACACCACGCCCGACGGCGACTTCCAGACCTACCGGGCCGAGAGCGGTGCGTTCATCCGCGAGCACTTCTTCGGCCGCGACCCGCGGACCAAGCAGCTCGTCGAGAAGATGACGGACGACGAGATCTGGGCGCTCAAGCGCGGCGGCCACGACTACCGCAAGATCTACGCCGCCTACGCCGCGGCGACGGCGCACACGGGCCAGCCGACCGTCATCCTGGCGCACACGATCAAGGGCTACGGCCTGGGCACCAACTTCGCGGGGCGCAACTCGACGCACCAGATGAAGAAGCTCAAGATCGACGACCTCAAGACGCTGCGCGACTCCCTGCGGATCCCGATCACGGACGAGCAGATCGACGAGAACCCGTACGCGCCGCCGTACTACCACCCCGGGGCGGACGCTCCCGAGATCCAGTACATGCAGGAGCGCCGGCGCGCGCTCGGCGGCTACGTGCCGGAGCGGCGCTCCCGGTACGCGCCCGTGACGCTCCCCCCGGCGACGTCGTACGACGTGCTCGCCAAGGGCTCGGGCCACCAGCAGGTCGCGACGACCATGGCCTTCGTGCGGCTCCTCAAGGACCTCATGAAGGACAAGGAGTTCGGCCACCGCATCGTGCCGATCATCCCCGACGAGGCGCGCACCTTCGGCCTGGACTCGATCTTCCCGAGCGCCAAGATCTTCAACACGCTCGGCCAGAACTACCTCGCCGTGGACCGTGAGCTGATGCTCTCGTACAAGGAGTCCGAGTCCGGGCAGATCCTGCACACGGGGATCAACGAGGCCGGCTCGGCGGCGGCCTTCCAGTCGGTCGGCACGTCCTACGCCACGCAGGGCGAGGTGCTGGTCCCGTTCTACATCTTCTACTCGATGTTCGGGTTCCAGCGGACGGGCGACCAGTTCTGGGCGGCCGGCGACCAGATGACCCGCGGCTTCATCATCGGCGCCACGGCCGGCCGGACGACGCTCACCGGTGAGGGCCTGCAGCACGCGGACGGCCACTCGCCGGTCCTCGCGGCGACGAACCCCGCCGTCGTGCACTACGACCCGGCGTACGGGTACGAGATCCGGCACATCGTCCGCGACGGCCTGCAGCGGATGTACGGGGACGACGGGCGCGACCCGAACGTCATGTACTACCTCACCGTCTACAACGAGCCGATGAGCCAGCCGGCCGAGCCGGAGGACGTCGACGTCGAGGGCATCCTGCGGGGCATCCACCGCATCTCGGTGGCCGAGGGCGAAGGCCCCCGGGCCCAGATCCTCGCGTCGGGCGTCGGCGTGCCGTGGGCGCTCGAGGCGCAGGAGATCCTCGCGAACGACTGGGGCGTGCGGGCCGACGTGTGGTCCGTGACGAGCTGGAACGAGCTGCGCCGCGACGGCCTCGCCGCTGAGCAGCACAACTTCCTGCACCCCACCGAGGAGCCGCGGACGCCGTACCTGTGGCAGAAGCTGCAGGGCGCGCAGGGACCGTTCGTCGCGACCAGCGACTACGACCACCTGGTGCCCGACCAGATCCGCCAGTTCGTCCCGGGCGAGTACGCGACGCTCGGGGCCGACGGGTTCGGCTTCTCGGACACCCGTCAGGCGGCGCGCCGCCACTTCAAGATCGACGGCCCGTCGACGGCGCTCAAGGTGCTCCAGCTCCTGGCGCGTCGTGGCGAGGTGCCCGCGGACGCCCCGGCCCAGGCGGTCGAGCGCTACCAGATCCACGACGTCCGGGCCGGCACCTCCGGCGTGGCCGGCGGCGACAGCTGACCCTCCCGTCTCCACGCACACTGGAGCGAAGGAGCCCGACACGCCTGGCGTGGCGGGCTCCTTCGCTCCAGTCTGGCTGGGTCGGGGTGGGTGCGCGTCGGGTGGTGCGGTGCGGTCAGGTGCCGGGGATGTCCTGGTCCGCCTGGGCGATGATGCGGTCCAGGTCCGGACGCAGGCGCGCGACCGCCACCTTGTCGGGGTGCAGCTCGAGGGCCGCGAGGTGCTGGTTCGCGTCGAGCGGGCGGTCCGCCTCGATCGCCGCGAGCACGAGCTGACGTGCCACCTCGGGCGTGTGCTCCTTGACCCGCCAGTGCCCGACGCCGAGGTTGAGCGCCTCGACGGGCTGACCCGCCTCGCGCAGCACGGCGAGCGACTCGACCAGGCCGACGCCCGAGGGGTCGCGCTCCGCGGCCGTGGTCAGCCGTCGGATCGCACCCTCGTGGTCCTCGTGCAGCGAGAGCCGCGCGAGCTCGACCAACGGGTACCAGGCGCGCGGGTGGCCGGCCAGCTCCTCGGCGAGCGCCCAGACCGCGAGGTCGGCCGCCTTCTGCCGCTCGACGTCGTCCTGCGGCGCGGTGAGCGGGTCACCGTCGGCACCCACCTCGGCAGCGCGCCGTCGCACGATCTCGGCGAGCGCCTGGAAGGCGCGCGAGTCGTTGGGGTCCTCGGAGAGCATGGCGCGCACGGCGTCCTCGTGGATCGTGTCCCGGCGCGTCGCCGTCGTGGTCGTCGTCGGACGCCGCACACCGACCCGCGACGCTGACACCGGTCGACGCATGAGACGGCGGAGTCGAGGGAGGAAGGCCATGAAAAGACCATAGCCGCACACGCCTCACCCGGCCCTGGGAGCGGGGTCCCGGACGAGGGTCGGTACCGGCGGGGGCGACGCGCACCTCGGCGGCCTTGTCGCCTCCCTACAACGCGGCCCCGCCAGAGCCCTATGCTCTGCGCCATGGTCCCCCCGGCGCCGCGCGACCAGGCGCACACGCTGCGCCGTCTGCACGACGGGACGGGCCTGCTCACGGCGGCCGCGATGCGCAAGCTCGACGAGAACCTCGCCTGGTACCGCGCGCTCCCGGCCGAGGACCGCTCCTGGGTCGGTCTCGTCGCGCAGGCGGGCATCACGAGCTTCATCACCTGGTTCTCCGACCCGAGCACACCGCCGCAGGGCGCGAGCGAGATCTTCTCCGCCGCGCCGCCCGAGCTCACGCGGTCCGTCTCGCTGCAGCACACCCTCCAGCTCGTGCGCCTCGTGGTCGAGGTGGTCGAGGAGCACAGCGACCGGTTGGCCGCGCCCGGCGCGGAGCGCGACCTGCGCGAGGCCGTCCTGCGCTACTCGCGCGAGGTCGCCTTCTCGGCGGCGGAGGTCTACGCGCGTGCCGCGGAGGTCCGCGGCGCGTGGGACGCGCGGCTCGAGGCGCTGGTCGTCGACGCGCTCATCCG
>CAUQTR010000119.1:0-6118 GCA_963521045.1 uncultured Actinotalea sp. | reverse complement strand
GGCACCAGCTCCTCGACGCAGGGCGCTGCCAGGACGGTGAGGCGTTCCTCGCCGGCACCGCGCAGCGGCCCGTCGCGCGACTGTCGCCCGCGACGGGCGCGAGCGTCGGCGTGACCACCGGCGACGCCGTGACGATCAGCACGGGCGCCGGGCGCATCGTCCTGCCCGCCGTCCTCACGCCCATGCCCGACGGCGTCGTGTGGGTGCCCGTGCACTCGACGGGCTCGATGGTCCGCCCGACGCTGCGCGTCGACGCGGGTGCGGTGGTCGAGCTCGCGCCGGCGGCGCTCGCACCCGCGACGGGTACGGCAACCGGCACGGCACCCGGCGCTGCGACCACCAGCATGACCGACGGAGAGGTGCAGTGATGGCCGGTCTCAACGGTCTGGTGAGCCTCGGCGGGCCGCTCGCGGCCGCCGCGGAGCTGCCGCCGACCGCCGACTTCAGCAACGACACCTGGTGGATCGTCCTCATCAAGGCGGTCGGCGTCATCGTCTTCCTGCTGGTGAGCGTCCTCTTCGCGATCTGGTTCGAGCGCAAGGTCGTGGCCCGGATGCAGATCCGCTCCGGCCCCAACGTGCACGGCCCCTTCGGTCTGCTGCAGTCGATGGCGGACGCGGGCAAGCTCCTGCTCAAGGAGGACGTCAACGTCACGGCGGCCGACAAGGTCGTCTACATCGTGGCGCCGATGATCTCGGTGTTCTGCTCGCTGCTGACGTTCGCGGTCATCCCGCTCGGCCCGATGGTGTCGATGTTCGGCGTCCAGACCCCGCTCCAGCTCACCGACTTCCCGGTCGCGGTGCTCTACATCCTCGCGGCGACGTCGGTCGGCGTGTACGGGATCGTGCTCGGCGGCTGGGCCTCCGGCTCGACCTACCCGCTGCTCGGCGCGGTGCGCTCGACCGCACAGGTCATCTCCTACGAGCTCGCGATGGGCCTGTCCCTGGTCAGCGTGTTCGTCATGGCCGGCTCGATGTCGACCTCGCAGATCGTGGCCTCGCAGACGACCGTGTGGTGGTTCGCGCCGCTGCTGCCCGCCTTCGTCATCTACTTCATCTCCATGGTGGGCGAGGTCAACCGCCTCCCGTTCGACCTGCCCGAGGCCGAGGGCGAGCTGGTCTCCGGCTTCATGACCGAGTACTCGTCGATGAAGTTCGCGTGGTTCTTCCTCGCGGAGTACATCAACATGCTCAACGTCTCCGCCGTGGCCACCACGCTGTTCTTCGGCGGCTGGCGCGCCCCGTGGCCGCTCTCGGCGATCAACGACGGCATGTTCAACGAGGGCTGGTGGCCGCTCCTGTGGTTCCTGGCCAAGCTCTGGTTCTTCATGTTCCTGTTCGTCTGGATCCGCGGCACGCTGCTGCGGTTCCGGTACGACCAGTTCATGAAGTTCGGCTGGAAGGTGCTCATCCCCGTCGCGCTGGCGTGGATCGTCTGCGTCGCCGTGGTGCAGGGCATCCGCCAGTTCACGGACGTCGACCTGCGGACGCTGCTCATCGCGCTCGGGGTCGTCGCCGTGGTCGGCATCGGTCTGTCGTTCCTCGTGCCGGAGAAGAAGGCCGAGGCCGAGCCGGAGCCGACCGCGTTCGACCCCTTCGCCGGCGGGTACCCTGTGCCGCCGATGCCCGGTCAGACGCTCCCACCCTCGCCACGCCGTGCGCGGCTCGCCGCGCAGCGCGAGGGTGCATCGGCCGGCACCTCGACCGGCACAGCGACGATCACCCAGGCACCCCCCGGGGAGCCCGACGCGAGCACCGACACCCCCGCCGACGGCGAGCAGGAGGAGACCCGTGGCTGACAAGGACCTCAGCCGTCGCGAGGGCGGCGGCGACGTCGCCGGCGCCGCCGGTGCGGAGCACGAGTACACGTCCCTGATCGAGCCCAAGTCGGGCCTGGGCGAGATGCTCGCCCCGGTCGCGGGCTTCGGGGTCACGCTCTCGGCGATGTTCAAGCCGATCGTGACCGAGCAGTACCCGTTCGAGAAGCCGCCCACCAAGCCGCGGTACCACGGACGTCACCAGCTCAACCGGTACCCGGACGGGCTCGAGAAGTGCATCGGCTGCGAGCTGTGCGCGTGGGCCTGCCCGGCCGACGCGATCTACGTCGAGGGTGCGGACAACTCCCCGGACGCGCAGTTCTCGCCCGGGGAGCGGTACGGCCGCGTCTACCAGATCAACTACCTGCGCTGCATCTTCTGCGGCCTGTGCATCGAGGCGTGCCCGACCCGCGCCCTGACGATGACCAACGAGTACGAGCTCGCGGGCCCGACCCGGCGGGGGATGATCTACGAGAAGCAGGACCTGCTCGCCCCCCTGGGCGACGACATGCTCGCGGCGCCCCACCCGATGGTCCCCGGCACGGAGGACACCGACTACTACCGCGGCACCGTCACCGGGCCGGTCGCGGAGCAGATCGACTGGGTCGCGCAGTGGCGGCCCGAGGACTCGTCCCTGCAGACGCTCCGGCCGGGCCACCAGCCCGCCGGGTCCGGCGATCGCGAGCCGTCCGCCGAGCTCGCCGAGCCGATGGAGCACGGCCGGCCCGCCGAGGTCGACGGGTCCGCGTCGCACGGGAGGGCGACCCGATGAGCCACCTCCCCGCGGGGCTCGCGACGACGCTCGCCGAGTCCGGCACGACGTCGTCCGGCGAGGCCGTCCTGTTCTGGGTGCTGGGGCCGATCATGGTCATCTCGGCGCTCGGCCTGCTGTTCGCCCGCAAGACCGTGCACGCCGCCATGAGCATCGTCGTCGTGATGATCAGCCTCGCGATCCTCTACGTCGCGCAGGAGGCGCCGTTCCTCGGCGTGGTCCAGGTGATCGTGTACACCGGCGCCGTGATGATGCTCTTCCTCTTCGTGCTCATGCTCGTCGGCGTCGACTCGTCGGACTCGCTCGTCGAGACCATCACGGGCCAGCGCTGGATCGGCATGCTGCTGGGTGCCGGCCTCGCTGCCGTCCTCATCGGCGTCGTCGCCACGGCCGCGGACCTGCGCCCGGCCGGCCTCGTCCAGGCGAACGCGGACGGCAACCCCGTCGGCGTCGCCCGCGTGATCTTCGCGGACTACGTGTTCGCGCTCGAGGTCGTCGGCACGCTGCTCGTCGTCGCCGCGCTGGGTGCCCTGGTGCTCACGCACCGGCAGCGGCTCACGCGGGTCGTCGGGCAGAGGGAGCGGGCCGAGGCGCGGGTAGCGTCGGGGTCGGTGCTCACGCCCCTCCCGGCCCCCGGGGTCTACGCCCGGAGCAACGCCATGGACGTGCCCGCGCTGGGCCCGGACGGACGCCCGCTCGAGCACTCGGTGCCGCGCGTGCTGCGGATCCGAGGGCAGGAGCGCGCCGTCTCCGACGTCCACGCCCAGGTGGGCGACGCCGGCACCGGCTCGACGCCCCCGGAGCGGTCCATCACCGGTGAGGAGCAGGTGCGGTGAACCTCAGCAACTACCTGGTGCTCGCCACCGTGCTGTTCTCGATCGGGGCCACGGCCGTCCTGCTGCGCCGCAACGCGATCGTCGTGTTCATGGGCATCGAGCTCATGCTCAACGCGACCAACCTCGTGTTCGTCACGTTCGCCCGGATCCACGGCGACCTCACCGGGCAGGTCGTGGCGTTCTTCGTCATGGTCGTGGCGGCGGCCGAGGTCGTCGTCGGCCTCGCGATCATCGTCGCGATCTTCCGCACCCGCCGCTCGGCCTCGGTCGACGACGTCAACCTTCTGAAGAGCTGAGGAGCGCCGGGTGCTGACACACGCTCTTGCCGGCCTGCCCGTGGGTCCCCACGGCGGTCTGGCGTCCGCGACCGACGAGCACGTCGCGGCCGCGGCGCAGGCCACCGGGTCCTTCACGTTCGCGTGGCTCCTCGTCGCGCTCCCGCTCGCCGGCGCGGCCGTGCTGCTGCTCGCGGGACGGCGCGCCGACCGCTGGGGCCACTGGCTCGGGGTCCTCGCGTCGGCCTCCGCGTTCGTGGTCGGGGCGGTGCTCTGGGTCGCGACCCTCGCCCTGCCGGCCGAGGAGCGGATCCAGGACCTGCACCTGTTCCGGTGGATCCCGGCGGGCGAGTTCACGCTCGACGCCGGCCTGCGGATCGACCCGCTCTCGCTGACGTTCGTGCTGCTGGTGACCTTCGTCGGCACGCTCATCCACGTGTACTCGGTCGCGTACATGGAGCACGACGTCGACCGGCGCCGGTTCTTCGCGTACCTCAACCTCTTCGTCGCGGCCATGCTGCTGCTGGTCCTCGCCGACAGCTACCTGCTCCTGTTCGTGGGCTGGGAGGGCGTCGGCCTCGCGTCGTACCTGCTGATCGGGTTCTGGAACCACAACCTGCCGTACGCGGTCGCGGCCAAGAAGGCGTTCATCGCCAACCGCGTCGGCGACGTCGGCATGCTCGTCGCGATCTTCATCCTCTTCGCGGAGTTCGGCGGCACGGACTTCGCCACCGTGTTCGGAGAGGCGTCCGGTGCCTCCGAGGCGGTCCTCACGGGCGCGGGCCTCATGCTCCTGCTCGCCGCGTGCGGCAAGTCGGCGCAGTTCCCGCTGCAGTCCTGGCTCGGCGACGCGATGGCCGGCCCCACGCCCGTCTCGGCGCTCATCCACGCCGCGACCATGGTGACGGCGGGCGTGTACCTCGTCGTGCGCTCCGCGCCGGTGTACGCGGGCGCGCCGGCCGCGCTGCTCGTCGTCGCGATCGTCGGCGCGATCACGCTGCTGTTCGGTGCGATCGTCGGCTCGGCGAAGGACGACATCAAGAAGACGCTCGCCGCGTCGACGATGTCGCAGATCGGCTACATGATGCTCGCGGCCGGGCTCGGCCCGATCGGGTACGCGTTCGCGATCTTCCACCTGCTCACGCACGGCTTCTTCAAGGCCGGGATGTTCCTCGGCGCGGGCTCCGTCATGCACGGGATGAACGACTCGGTCGACATGCGGCGCTACGGCGCGCTGTCCCGGTACATGAAGGTGACGTGGCTGACCTTCGCGGCCGGCTGGCTCGCGATCATCGGGTTCCCGGGTCTGTCCGGCTTCTGGAGCAAGGACAAGATCATCGAGTCCGCGTTCGCCTCCGGCGAGGGCCACGGCTGGCAGCCGTGGGTCTTCGGCCTCGTCGCGCTCTTCGGCGCCGGGCTGACGGCGTTCTACATGTCCCGGCTGTTCTTCATGACGTTCCACGGCGAGCGACGCTGGAGCGACGGCCACGGCGGGGGAGCGGTGGACGCGACGGCGCCCGTGCAGCACCCGCACGAGTCGCCGAAGCTCATGACCATCCCGATGGTCGTGCTCGCGATCGGCTCCGTCGCGCTCGGTGGCCTGCTGACGATCGGCGGTGCGTTCGTGTCGTGGCTCGAGCCCGTCACCGGGCACGTCGAGCACCACGAGCCCGTGCTGCCCGTGCCCGTGATCACCGGGCTGACCATCGTGCTCGTCGCGGTCGGGGCGTTCCTCGCGTGGCGCCAGTACCACGCGGCGCCCGTCGCCGTCGTGGCACCCCGGGGCTCGGTCCTCACGCGGGCCGCGCGCAAGGACCTGTACCAGGACGACGTCAACGAGGCGCTGCTCATGCGCCCGGGCCAGTACCTGACCCGCTCGCTCGTCTACGCCGACCGCCAGGTGGTCGACGGCGGCGCGACGGGCATCGCCCGCCTCGTGGCCGGCTCGGGCGAGGTCGTGCGCCGGTTCCAGAACGGCTACGTCCGCTCCTACGCGTCGACCATGGTCGCCGGGGTCGTGGCGCTCGCCGCCGTCGTCCTGGCGTTCCGGATCTGAGGGAAGAGACACCATGACCGACACCTTCCCCTGGCTCACGGCGCTCGTCGTGGTGCCGCTGCTGGGCGCCGCCGTCGTGTGGGCGCTGCCCGCCGGCGCGCGTCGGCACGCGCGCGCCGTGACGCTCGCCGTCTCGCTCCTCGTGCTCGCGCTCGGCGTCGCCGCCGCGCTCCAGTTCGACGTCGCCCGCGCCGCGGAGCACCAGCTCTCCGAGCAGGTCGCCTGGATCCCCGCGTTCGGCGTGAGCTACGCGCTCGGCGTGGACGGCGTCGGCCTGGCGCTCGTCCTGCTGTCGGTCGTGCTCGTCCCGCTCGTGGTCCTGGCCGCGTGGCGCGAGCACCCGGACGCCGTGCCGGCCGGCGC
>CAUQTR010000118.1:0-6125 GCA_963521045.1 uncultured Actinotalea sp. | reverse complement strand
GACCCGGAGCGGGCGGCGCGGGCCGGACGGCGTGCCGGCCGACCGGGGACGCTCAGGTGAGCCCCACCTCGTCGAGCAGCGCGAGGGTCTGCTCGAGCGAGTCGAGCGCGTTGAGGTCGACGACGTAGCCCGAGAGCTCCGACAGCGGCTGGAGGTCGTGCTCCGTCGAGGTGATGCCCTCGACGACGGGGTACTCGGCCGTCTCGTCGGCGAAGTACTGCTGCGCCTGGTCGGAGACGAGGAACTCGGCGGCGGCCGCAGCGGCCTCGCTCATGTCCGTGCCCGCGAGGATGCCCACGCCGGCCACGTTGACGAGCGCGCCCGGGTCGTCGCTCGCGAGGAAGTGCAGCCGCGCGGAGACGGCGTCCTCGCCCTCCTCGGCGACGCGCTCGTACCAGTAGTAGTGGTTGATGAGGCCGACGGAGACCTGCCCCGCGTCGACCGCGTCGAGCACCGCGATGTTGTTGTCGTAGGCCTGCGGCTCGAGCGCCGCGAAGTCCTCGAGCCACTGACGCGCGCCGTCCTCACCGCGGTCCAGACGCAGCGCGGTGACGAAGGCGTGGAACGACGCGTTGGTCGGCGCGTACCCCAGCTCGCCGCGGTACGCCTCGTCGAGCACCTGGTCGATGCCCGTGAAGCTCGTGACCTCGGGCGCCTGCTCCGGGTCGTACGCGAGCACCCGAGCGCGGGCCGACGTCGCGACCCACGTGCCGTCGGCGTCGCGGTACTGCTCGGGCACGCGGTCGAGCACCGCCGCGGGCACCTCGCCGAGCAGGTCGGCGTTCTTCAGGGCACCCAGGGCGCCGGCGTCCTGGCTGAAGAACAGGTCGGCCTGCGTGCCCTCGCCCTCCTCGAGGAGCTGGGCGGCGAGCTCGCTCGAGCCGGCGTAACGCACCTCGACCGGCACGCCGGCGGCCTCCTCGAGCTGCTCGAGCAGCGGGCCGACGAGGTTCTCGTTGCGGCCGGAGTAGATGGTCAGCGTCCCGCCGTCCCCGCCCTCCTCGGGCGGCGCGTCGGTGCCGCACGCACCGAGCACGGCGACGGTGGCGACGGCGGTCGCGGCGGAGAGCAGGCGGAGGCGGACGGGTGCCGACGGGCGCATGGAGACCTCGGGGTCGTGGGTGGAGGCGCCGGCCCGGGAGCCGGGGCAGCACGCACTCTAAGGCAAGCCTTACCTCGCGGCGGAATCGCCTCCGCCCATGGACACCCGGCGAGCTCGTCGGCCAGGGCGGCGCCGCGGCCCGGACCTTGCCCTCAGGCTGCGACGAGCTCGAACTCGTTGCCCTCCGGGTCGGCGAGGGTCACCCAGCGCCGACCGTCGGCGCTGACGGCGCCCAGCCGGCGAGCACCGAGGCCCTGGAGCCGCCGGGCCTCGGCGTCGACGTCGTCCGTGGTGAGCTGCAGGTGCAGCGGGGTGCTCAGCCGGCGACCCTCGGAGACCTGGCGGAACACGAGGCGAGGCAGGCCGGCCGTCGAGCCGCCGACCAGCTCGGCGTGCTGCGAGCTGGCACCGGGTGCCACCTCGACCCGCAGCGCCGCGGCCCAGAACGCGGCGGTCGCCATGGCGTCGTAGGTGTCGTACGCCAGACCGCGGAAGGTCGACGTCGTGCCCCGGCGGGCGGGCGGCGTCGTGCGGCCGTAGGGCGTGATGTCGCGGTGTGCGGCAGGGCGGACGGACGTGGGGGTGCCCCACGGCGACGGCTCGGGCGAGATCGCGATCGGGGTGGGCAGGCGGGTGGGCAGGCGGGTGGGCAGGCGGGTGGGCAGGGTGGTGGTCATGGTGCTCCTCAGGTGGGGTCGGAGGGGGTGGGAGCCGGGGCGATGGACGCCCGGCCGGTCTCCGCGTACCCTGGAACGGAGGAACCTCCGCTTCGTTGAGTACGTTAACCGGAGGAACCTCCGATTAGCAAGAGGAGAGTTGTGACCACCATCCCGACGGCTCCGCCGTCGACCACCGCCCCGGCACCCGCCCCGTCCGGGGCCAAGCCCATGCGCGCCGACGCGCAGCGCAACCACGACCGCCTGCTTGCCGTCGCCGCCGAGGTGCTCATGCTCGACGCCGAGGTGCCGCTCGAGACGATCGCCGAGCGCGCCGGCGTCGGCATCGGCACCCTGTACCGCCACTTCCCCAACCGGGGCGCCCTCATCGAGGCCGCCTACCGGCAGGAGGTCGAGGCGCTGTGCGACGCCGCGCCGGTGCTGCTCGAGGAGACGCCCACCGCCCTCGCCGCGCTCCGCGAGTGGATGGGCCGGTTCGTGCACTACGTCACCACCAAGCGCGGGCTCGGGGGCGCCCTGCGCGACGCCGTCGGCTCGGACTCCCCGCTGTTCGCCGAGACGAAGCAGCGCATCCTCGACGCGCTGACGGTCCTGCTGGACGCGTGCGTGGCCGAGGGCTCGGTGCGCCGCGACGTCGACGCGACGGACGCCATGCTCGCCATGTGGGGCGTCTGGGTCGTCCCGGACGGCCCGGAGTGGGAGAAGCAGGTGCGCCGCCTGCTCGACCTCGTCGTGGACAGCCTGAGGTTCGGTGCCTGAGGCGGCGTCTGCCTCCGTGCTGCGCCACGCGCCGCCCCCTGCTGAGCGGATCGTCCGTCAGTCGAGCACCGCGGTCGCCTCGACCTCGACGAGCACGTCCGGCTCGAACAGGTGCTCCACTCCGATGAGCGACGCCGGAGGCAGCGGCTGCGGCAAGCCGAGCTCCGCAGCGACCCTCTCCACACCGGCCATGAAGTCGGCGATCTTCTCGGGGCTCCACCGCGTCACGTAGAACGTCAGCCGGACCACGTCGGCGAACGTCGCCCCGGCCCCGGCGAGGCCGAGGGCGGTGCTGCGCAGGGCCTGGGCGACCTGCCCGGCCAGGTCGTCCGGCGCGACCGGGGCACCGTCGGCGTCGCGCGCGATCTGACCCGCGACGTGGACCTGGCGGGTGCCGGTGCCGATCGCGACGTGGTGGTAGGGGACGGGCTGCATCATGCCGTCGGGGGACATCAGGTGGACCGTCATGGGGCTCCTTCGCTCGGCGCCAGGCGGAGATCGCTGGCCGGTATCCCCTTGGTACCTGGTGCCCGAAGGACACTTCAACGAGACTAGGTGTCGTGCCGGAGACCACGCTGACCCCCGCTCGGACCGCTCAGGTCGTCGCGCCCGCCCCGGCGGGCGAGGACCGGATCGAGATCTCCGCGCTCCAGCGCGAGCTCCTCGCCCAGGTGCTCGACACCTGGTCGGTGCACGTCCTCGAGGAGCTGTGCGAGCGGCCGCTGCGCTTCAACGGCCTGCGTCGGGCGATCCCTCGGGTGACGCAGAAGTCGCTCACGGCGACGCTGCGCCGGCTCGAGCGCAACGGGATCGTCGAGCGCGTCGTGACGAGCTCGCGGCCGGTCGCCGTCGAGTACCGGATCACCCCGCTCGGCAAGACGCTCCGCGAGCCGGTCGATGCGCTCCTGCGCTGGACGACGCTGCACCTGCCCGACGTCGAGCGGGCGCGCGACCGCTTCGACGAGGACGAGTCGTCCTGACCCGCTACGTCATCGACGCGGTCGCCCGGGTGCCCGGGCAGGCGCTCAGCGGGGACGCACGTCCAGCACGACGTCGAACTCGAGCAGTGCGGCGCCCGTCGCGACGGGCGCCGGGCGGGACCCCTCCGGGCCGGCGTGAGCTGCCGCCGCGGCACCGTCGCGCCACCGGGCGAACGACTCCTCGTCCGCCCACTGGGTGACCACGAAGTAGCGCTCCTCCCCCGCCGTCGGGCGCAGCAGCTGGAAGCCGAGGAAGCCGGGCGAGCCCTCGACCGCGCCCGCCCGGGCGGCGAACCTGCGCTCGAGCTCGGCGCCGCCCTGGGGCGGGACGGAGATGGCGTTGATCTTCACGACGGACATGCCGCCAGCGTAGGACGCCGCCCGCCGCCCGCCCGCAGACCGTGGCAGCCGATCAGGGCTCCGGTCAGCAGCCGACGAACTCCTCGCCGTCGGCCCAGGCGGCGGCTGCCCACTCGCGCGGCGCCGGCGGCGTGAAGTCCGGGTACTGGGCCGCGAGCTCGTCGAGCAGCCAGACGGTCCACCGCGCCGCACCCTGCGGGCACGTGTGGATGCCGTCGGAGCTCCGGTCCGTCTCACCGTCGACGGTCCGCTCGAAGGTCTCGCCCCAGACCTCGCCGGCGTCGAGGAAGACCGCGCGACCGTCCGACGCCTCGGCGACCGCGCGGGCCGCCTCCTGCGCCGCCTCGAGCTCCGTCATGTGCGGGGCGTAGAACTCGTCGGGCTCGATGGGCGGCATCGAGACGAGCACGAGCAGCGCGTCGACGGCGGCCACCTCCTCGGCCAGACGCTCGTACCCGGCGCGCTGCTCCTCGGGCGTGCCCCAGTCGTAGGTGGTGACCTGGTAGATCACCGTGCTCGGCTTCGCCGACGCGATGAGGTCGGGCACCTCGGCCCACGTCTGGTCGGCCACCGGGCCGACGACGCCTCCCCCGCCCGTCGACGCGGCGGAGTGGAGCTCGACGTCGGCGGAGCCGAGGGCCGCGCCGAGCGCGAGGGCCTGCCCCGCGGCGACGGAGTCGCCCAGCACGATCACGCGGGACAGTCCGTCGGGTGCCGGCGGCAGCTCGGTGGGTGCGGGGGCGGAGACGGCGCCGTCCCCCCGCTCCGGCGCGCCGGGGCCCCCGGGCATCCCTGGCACGGCCGAGCAGGCGGTGGTCAGCGCGAGCAGCAGACCCGTGGCCGCGACGAGGCGGTGTCGGGTGACGAGGCGATGTCGGGTCGTGGGGCGGTGTCGGGTCGTGGGGCGATGGCGGGTCGTAGGGCGGTGTCGGGTCGTTGTCATGGCTCGAGCCTCGGCGGGCCGTGTCGCCACCTCGCCGCGGCCGTGTCGCAGTCGTGTCGCAGTCCCCCGGAGGAGCGTCCGCGGGCCGGGGCGGACCGCCGGCCGTCGCCATACTGAGGCGTGGCCGCGGTACTGCTCGTCGAGGACGACCCGCTCGTGCGGCGCGGCCTCGAGCTCGCCCTGACCCGACGGGGCCACGACGTGCGGACCGCCGCGACCGGCGAGGACGGCCTCGCCCAGGTGGCGGCCGGCGCACCGGACCTCGTCGTCCTCGACCTCATGCTGCCGGGCGTCGACGGGCTCGAGGTGTGCCGGCGGATCCGCGCGGCCGGGGACCTGCCGGTCATCATCCTCACCGCCCGCGGCGACGACGTCGACGTGGTCGGCGGCCTCGAGGCCGGGGCCGACGACTACGTCGTCAAGCCCGTCCAGCCGATCGTCCTCGACGCGCGCATCGCCGCGGTGCTCCGCCGCGTCGACGGTGGGACCCAGGGGGTCCGGGTGCACGGCGACCTGCGCATCGACACGGCGTCGCTCACCGTGACGGTGCGCGGCACCGAGGTGGGGCTGACGGCCACCGAGCTGCGCCTGCTGCTCACGCTCTCGCGCGCGCCCGGCCGCGTCCTGTCGCGCCAGCAGCTGCTCGAGCAGGTCTGGGAGCAGGACTTCCTCGGCGACTCCCGGCTGGTGGACAACGGGATCCAGCGACTGCGCGCCAAGATCGAGCTCGACCCGGCACGCCCCCTGCACGTGCAGACCGTCCGCGGGTTCGGCTACCGGTTCGGGCCCCTGTGACGCCGTCGGGACGGTCCGTGCCGCGGCGGCGCGGGCCCCGCGGTCTGCGGGCCCGCCTGCTCGCCGGCGTCGTGCTGGTCACGGCACTCGGCGCGACGGCCGCTGCGTGGGCGAGCGTGCGCTCCGCCCAGACCGCGCTCGTCTCCGCCGCGCAGGAGCGAGCGGTCACCTCGTTCCGCGAGCAGGTCGAGGAGGTCGCGCCGACCCTGGCCCTGCCGGCCGACCAGGTGTCGCTCGACCGGCTGCAGGCCACCCTGGGGCCGGGCGCGGTCGTGACGTCGGGAGACCTCGCCTCGGGCGCCGGCGGCTCGGCGGACCGCGTCACCGACGAGCTGCGCGCCGCCGTCCGGGACGGCGACCGCCTCGTCAGCCAGCGGGTCGAGGCGGACGGCACCTCGTGGCTGCTGCTCGGCGCACCCCTGGTGGTCACAGCGCCCGACGGCGCGCGGACGGCGTCGGGGGTGGAGGTGTTCGCCGCGCACGACCTCGCGGCGGTCGGGGCCCAGGTC
>CAUQTR010000117.1:0-6153 GCA_963521045.1 uncultured Actinotalea sp. | reverse complement strand
GCTCGGGCTCGCGCTGGCGGTCGCCCTGACGGGCGCCGTCGTCCAGGGCGGTCCGGGAGCACCTGCGACGGCCGCCGCGACCTCGGTCGCCCTCGTGGGCGACCTGCAGTCCGAGCTGGGCTGCGCCGCGGACTGGCAGCCCGAGTGCGCCGCCACGGAGCTCGCGCCGACCGGCGTCCCGGGCCAGTTCGCCGCGGAGCTCGAGGTCCCCGAGGGCTCGTGGCAGTACAAGGTCGCGCTGGACGACGCCTGGGACGAGGCCTACGGGCGCGACGGGGGCGCGGACAACGTGCCGCTCGTCGTCGCGGGGCCCACGCTCCTGCGCTTCACGTACGACGACACCACGCACCGCATCGGCGTGACGCCGCTCGACCTCGGGGCCGGGTACACCGCCGCGGACGACGCGCTCGTCGCCCCGCCCGTGCGGCAGGACGGGTCGACGGAGCAGTTCTACTTCGTCATGACGGACCGGTTCGCCAACGGTGACCCGGCGAACGACACCGGCGGGCTCACGGGCGACCGGCTGAGCACCGGCCTGGACCCGACCGACAAGGGCTTCTACCAGGGCGGGGACCTCGCCGGCCTGCGCTCGCAGCTCGACTACATCGAGGGCCTCGGCACGTCGGCGATCTGGCTCACGCCGTCGTTCCTCAACCGGCCCGTGCAGGGCACGGGGGCGAACGCCTCGGCCGGGTACCACGGCTACTGGATCACCGACTTCACCCAGATCGACCCGCACCTCGGGACGAATGCGGAGCTCGAGGCGCTCATCGCCGACGCGCACGCGCGTGGCATCAAGGTCTACTTCGACATCATCACCAACCACACGGCCGACGTCGTCGACTACGCCGAGGGGCAGTACACCTACGTCGACCAGGCCACGGCCCCGTACCTCGAGGCCGACGGCGTGACCCCGTTCGACCCGGCGGACTTCGCGGGCACGGGCTCGTTCCCCGCGCTCGACCCGGTGGCCTCGTTCCCCTACACCCCGGTCGTCGCGCCCGAGGACCAGGACCTCAAGGTCCCGGCCTGGCTCAACGACCCGACGCTCTACCACAACCGCGGCAACTCGACGTGGGCGGGGGAGTCGGTCACGTACGGCGACTTCGACGGGCTCGACGACCTCATGACCGAGCACCCGACCGTGGTCGAGGGCTTCGTCGACGTCTACCAGGACTGGATCGACCTGGGCATCGACGGCTTCCGCATCGACACCGTCAAGCACGTCAACCTCGAGTTCTGGGAGCAGTGGACCACCGAGGTGCTCGACTACGCCCACGCGCAGGGCAAGCCGGACTTCTTCATGTTCGGCGAGGTCTACGACGCCGACGCCGCGAAGCTCTCGCCGTACGTGCGCCGCACCGACATGAGCTCGGTGCTGGACTTCACGTTCCAGTCGGCGGCCTCGACGTTCGCCCGGGGCTTCAGCCCGCTCGCGCTCGAGCAGCTCTACGCCTCCGACGACATGTACACGACGCCGACCACGAGCTCGACCGCCCTGCCGACCTTCCTCGGCAACCACGACATGGGTCGCATCGGCTACTTCGTGCAGGGTGACGGGAGCGGGCTGGAGCGCTCGGAGCTCGCGCACAGCCTGATGTACCTCACGCGCGGCCAGCCGGTCGTCTACTACGGCGACGAGCAGGGCTTCGCCGGTCTGGGCGGGGACAAGAGCGCACGCCAGACCCTCTTCGCGTCGCAGGTCGCGGAGTACACCGACCAGCAGCTCCTCACGGGCGAGACGGTCGGCTCGGTCGATCGCTTCGACGCCGACGCCCCGCTCTACGACCACATCGCGGCGCTCGCCGAGCTGCGCTCGACCACACCCGCCCTCGAGAGCGGCGCCCAGGTCGAGCGGCCCGTGAGTGGCGCGGGTGAGGGTTCGGTCTACGCGTTCTCCCGCGTGCACCGCGACGAGAAGGTCGAGCACCTCGTCGCCGTGAACAACGCCACCGGGCCGGCGACGGTCACGGTCGACACGCTCACGCCGGGCGCGACGTTCACCGCGCTGCTGGGCGACCACGGGCCGGTGACGGCCGACGTCGACGGCGTCGTCACGCTCACGGTGCCGGCGCTCGCCGCCGTGGCGCTGGTCGCGGACGCTCCCGTCGCCGCGGGCGCCGACACGCTCAGCGTCACGGTCCCGTCCGCGGGTGCCGCACTGGCCGGCGTCGCACCCGTCGCTGCCGACGTCGCCGACGTCTGGTCCGAGACCTCGTTCGCGTACCGGGTGGCCGGGGACGCGCAGTGGACCCCGCTCGGCACGGCGGAGACGACGTCGCCGCGCGTGTTCCACGACGTCACCGGGCTGGCCGAGGGCACCCTGGTCGAGTACCGCGCGGTGAGCGTCGACGCAGGCGGTGAGCGCGTGGCCGCCTCGACCTTCGGCTCCGTCGGCGTCGCCGTGGACGGCGTCGTCGAGACCGAGGAGCCCGGCGGCAGCGGCCGCGAGGACCTCCAGGTCACCATCCCGGGGGACCTGAACAGCGAGCTCGGCTGCCCGGGCGACTGGCAGCCCGAGTGCACGGCCGTCCAGCTGACCCACCGCGGGGCGGGCGTCTACTCCGGCGCCTTCGACGTACCGGCCGGCACCTGGCAGTACAAGATCGCGATCAACGGCACGTGGAACGAGAACTACGGTGCCGGCGGCGTCCCCGGCGGTGACAACGTGACCATCACGCTGGACGCGCCCCAGCGGGTGACGTTCGTCTACGACGACGCCACGAAGTGGTTCACCTCGAGCGCGCAGGGACCGCTGATCACGCTCCCCGGCTCCTTCCAGAGCGAGGTGGGCTGCCCCGGCGACTGGCAGCCGGACTGCGTCGTGACGTCGCTGCAGGACCTGGAGGGCGACGGCACCTACACGTGGACGACCGACCGCATCCCGGCCGGCTCCTACGAGCTCAAGGTCGCCCACGGCCTCACCTGGGACGAGAACTACGGGGTGGGCGGCGCGCCCGGCGGCGCGAACATCCCGTTCGTGGCCTCGGGCGGTCCGATCACGTTCACCTACGACATCGCCACGCACCTGCTGACCATCGGCGACGCGGCGCCGGGCATCCCGGGTCTCGGCCAGGCGCAGGCCCACTGGGTCGACGCGGGCACGATCGCCTGGCCGTCCGCGCTCGGCGAGGGTGGGGACGGCGTCACGTGGCGCCTGCACCACGCCCCGGACGGCTCGGTCGGCGTGGCCGACGACGCCGTCGAGGGCGGCGAGGCCATCGACCTCGCGCTCGACCCGGCCGGGCTCACGGACGAGCAGCTCGCGCGCTTCCCGGCGCTCGAGGGCTACCTCGCCCTGACCGTCGACGCGGACCGTGCCACCCTCGAGGACCTGCTCCGCGGCGAGCTGCTCGTCGCCCGGTACGCGGCCGACGGTGCTCTCACGGCCGCCACGGGGGTGCAGATCCCCGGCGTCGTCGACGACCTGTTCGCGCAGGACGCGGCCGACCGCGCCCTGGGCATCACGTGGCAGGGCAACCGCCCGTCGCTCGCGCTGTGGGCGCCCACGGCGCAGGACGTCGAGCTCCTCCTGTGGAAGGCCGACCGCCACGGCGCGCTCGACCTCGCGGCGGAGCCCGAGCGCGTCGCGATGGAGCGGAACGCCGACGGGACGTGGACGGTGCGAGGCCACCGGTCCTGGACGAACGGGGCGTACCAGTTCGAGGTGACGGTCTACGCGCCGAGCACCGACGCGGTGGAGGCGAACGTCGTCACCGACCCGTACTCGGTCGCGCTCACGCTGAACTCGACGCACTCCGTCGTCGTCGACCTCGACGACCGGGCCTGGCAGCCACGGCAGTGGCGCACGGCCGAGCAGCCCGAGGTGCGGCCCGTGGACCAGACGATCTACGAGCTGCACGTCCGGGACTTCTCGATCAGCGACGAGACCGTGGACGCCGAGAAGCGCGGGACGTACCTCGCGTTCGCCGAGCGCGGCACCGACGGGCGCGAGCACCTCCAGGCGCTCGCCGACGCCGGCCTCACCACGGTGCACCTGCTGCCGACCTTCGACATCGCGACGATCGAGGAGGACCGGAGCCTGCAGGCGACCCCGCCGTGCGACCTGGCCGCGCTGCCGCCGGACTCGCCGGAGCAGCAGGCGTGCATCGACCCGGTCCGGGACGCCGACGGCTACAACTGGGGCTACGACCCGCTGCACTTCTCGACGCCCGAGGGCTCCTACGCCGTCGACGCGCACGGCGGGGCCCGGGTCGCCGAGTTCCGCACCATGGTCGGTGCGCTGCACGCCGACGGCCTCCAGGTGGTGCTCGACCAGGTGTTCAACCACACCGCGGCGAGCGGGCAGGACCCGAGGTCGATCCTCGACCGCGTGGTCCCCGGCTACTACCACCGCCTGAGCGCCACGGGCACGGTGGAGACCTCGACGTGCTGCCAGAACCTCGCGACCGAGCACGCGATGACCGAGAAGCTCATGGTCGACTCGGTCGTCACCTGGGCGCGGGACTACAAGGTCGACGGCTTCCGCTTCGACCTCATGGGACACCACAGCGTCGAGACGATGCAGGCGGTCCGGGACGCGCTCGACGCGCTGACCGAGCGCCGCGACGGCGTCGACGGCTCGGCCGTGTACCTCTACGGCGAGGGCTGGAACTTCGGTGAGGTCGCCGACAACCGGCTCTTCACGCAGGCCACCCAGGGCCAGCTCGACGGCACGGGGATCGGCACGTTCAGCGACCGTCTGCGCGACGCCGTCCGCGGCGGCGGCCCGTTCGACGAGAACCCCCGGATCCAGGGCTTCGGCAGCGGCGCGTTCACCGACCCCAACGGGGACCCGGTCAACGGCACCGAGGCCGAGCAGCTCGCGCGGCTCCAGCACCAGGCCGACCTCGTGCGCCTCGGCCTCGCCGGCAACCTCGAGGACTACACGTTCGTCACGGCCGACGGCGAGCTCCGCACGGGGGCGGAGATCGACTACAACGGCCAGCCGGCCGGGTACGCGACCTCGCCCGAGGAGGTCGTCACCTACGTCGACGCGCACGACAACGAGACGCTCTTCGACTCGATGACGCTCAAGCTGCCGCAGGACACCCCGATGGCGGACCGCGTGCGGCTCAACACCGTCTCGCTGGCCACCACCGCCCTCGCGCAGACGCCGTCCTTCTGGCACGCGGGCACCGACCTGCTGCGGAGCAAGTCGCTCGACCGCAACAGCTACAACTCGGGCGACTGGTTCAACGAGCTCGACCTCTCGGGCCGGGACAACGGCTTCGGTCGTGGCCTGCCCCCGGCGGCCGACAACGAGGCGAAGTGGCCCTATCAGCAGCCGCTGCTCGCCGACCCGGCCCTCGCGCCGACCCCGGCCGACATCGCGGCCGCGACGGCCCAGGCGCAGGACCTCCTGCGGCTGCGGTTCTCGACCGACCTGTTCCGCCTGGGCGACGCTCAGCTCATCCACGAGAAGGTCACGTTCCCGGGCAGCGGCCCGGACGCGCTGCCGGGCGTCGTCACGATGCACGTGGACGACACGGCGGGCGAGGACGTCGACCGCGACCTCGACGGGTTGCTCGTGGTCTTCAACGCCTCCGACGAGCCGGTCGAGGTGCGGGTGGCCGAGCTCGCCGGCGCGGACTACGAGCTGTCCCCGGTCCTCGCGCAGGGCAGCGACGACGTCGTCCGAGGCACGGCGTGGGACTCCGCGAGCGGGACGGTCACGGTGCCCGCCCGCACGGTCGCAGCGCTCGTCGACGACGAGGAGCGCGGCGGCCACGGCGGCGGTGGCGGGCACGGCTGGTGGGGTTGGTTCTGGGGCTGGTGGCCCCCGGTGTGGTGGCCCTGGAGCTGAGCGACCCCCGCACGACGACGCCCGCGCCCGGTGGACCGGGGC
Source organism: uncultured Actinotalea sp. (assembly GCA_963521045.1). Taxonomy (GTDB): domain Bacteria; phylum Actinomycetota; class Actinomycetes; order Actinomycetales; family Cellulomonadaceae; genus Actinotalea. The sequence goes on along the minus strand of CAUQTR010000117.1, from coordinate 305 downwards.
GGGCGTCGTCGTGCCGGCGGAAGGCCTCGAGCCATGACGCGGAACAGCGGGTGAAACCGCGGGTGAAAGGGCACTGACCTGCGACGGGACCCACCCGGAGCGCGGGTGAAACAGCGGGTGAGGTCCGGCTCCGACGGCTGTCGCGGCACGCGCGGGGCGCTAGCGTCGTCGATGTGCCGATCTTCGTCTCCCCCCCAGGATGGCCGACACCGCCGCCCGGCTGGTCCCCGCCCACCGGCTGGCGGCCGGACCCGGCGTGGCCCGCGCCGCCCGCCGACCACGTCTGGTGGATCGAGGAGCCGGCG
>CAUQTR010000116.1:0-6171 GCA_963521045.1 uncultured Actinotalea sp. | reverse complement strand
GTGCGGGGCAACCGGTCGCGCGGCTGCTCGCGCGGCCGGTCCCGCGGCTGCTCGTCCGGACGCGGCCCGCTGCCGTCCTCGGCGCTCACGGCTTGCCCTTGAGCTGCGCGGCGGCGGCGACCGACGACTCGAGCTGCCACGGCACCGAGGCGACGACCACGCCCGGCGTGAAGAGGAGGCGGCCCTTGAGCCGCAGTGCGCTCTGGTTGTGCAAGAGGTGCTCCCACCAGTGCCCGACGACGTACTCGGGGATGTAGACGACGACGAGGTCACGAGGGCTCTCGCGCCGGATGGACTTGACGTAGCCGAGGATCGGCCGGGTGATCTCGCGGAACGGCGAGTCGAGGACCTTGAGCGCCACCGGCAGGTCGAGGCGGTCCCACTGCTCGCGCAGCGCCGCGATGTCCTGCGGGTCGACCGCCACGGTGACGGCCTCGAGGACCGAGGGCCGCGAGGCCCGCGCGTAGGCGATGGCGCGCATCGTCGGCTTGTGCAGCCGCGAGACGAGCACGATGGCGTGGACGCGGCTCGGCAGGGCACGCGCCGCCGCCGGGTCGTCGCCCAGGGCGAGCTCCTGGTGCACGGCGTCGTAGTGCTTGCGGATCGCCTGCATGAGCACGTACACGACCGCCATCGCGAGGATGGCGATCCACGCGCCGCGCGTGAACTTCGTGATGAGGACCACCACGAGGACGGTGCCGGTGAGACCGAACCCGATCGCGTTGATCGCCCTCGACCGGCGCATCCGCGCCCGCGCGCCGGCGTCGTGCTCGGTGCGCAGCTCCCGGTTCCAGTGCCGGACCATGCCGAGCTGGCTGAGGGTGAACGACACGAACACGCCGACGATGTAGAGCTGGATCAGCCTCGTGACCTGCGCGTCGAACGCCCAGATGAGCACGATCGCCCCGGCCGCCAGGGTGAGGATGCCGTTGGAGAAGGCGAGCCGGTCGCCGCGCGTGTGCAGCTGACGCGGCAGGAACCCGTCGCGGGCCAGGATCGAGCCGAGCACCGGGAAGCCGTTGAAGGCGGTGTTGGCGGCCAGCACGAGGATGACGCCCGTCACCGCGGCGATGAGCACGATGACCGGCGTCATGCCGGCGAACACCGTCTCGGAGAGCTGCACGATCACCGGGTGCTGGACGTAGTCCTCGCCTACCGGCACGCCGTCGCGCAGCAGCTGCTCGGCCGGGAACTCGACGTAGTGGACCTCCGTCGCGCGCGCCAGGAGCAGGATCGACATGATGAAGAAGGTCGACAGGCAGCCCAGCAGGAGCAGGGTCGTCGCGGCGTTGCGGCTCTTGGGCTTCTGGAACGCCGGCACGCCGTTGCTGATGGCCTCGACGCCGGTGAGGGCGGCGCTGCCGGAGGCGAACGCGCGCAGCACGAGCAGCGCGCCGCCTAGCCCGACGAGACCCTGCTCGTAGCCCGACTCGGCGAGCACCTCGAGCTCGGACGTCTCCGCGAGCGGCAGCGCCCCGGCGAAGAAGCGGACGGCGCCGACGACGGCGATCGCACCGAGCGCGAACATGAACAGGTACGTCGGGATCGCGAACGCCGAGCCCGACTCCTTGACGCCACGCAGGTTGACGAGCGCCAGCAGCAGGACCACGGCCACGGCGACCGGCACCTCGTACCCGCGCAGCGCCGGGATCGCCGACGCCGCGTACTGGGCCCCGGACGAGATCGAGACCGCGACGGTCAGCACGTAGTCGACCAGCAGCGCGCTGGCGACCGAGACGCCGGCCCTCGGGCCGAGGTTGACCGTCGCCACCTCGTAGTCGCCGCCGCCGGACGGGTAGGCGTGCACGTTCTGCCGGTAGGACGTCACGACGACGACGAGCACCACGACCACCGCGAGCCCGACCCACGGGGACACCACGGTCGCGCCCAGGCCCGCGATCGCGAGCGTCAGGAGGATCTCGTCAGGTGCGTACGCCACCGACGACAACGCGTCGGACGCGAACACCGGCAGCGCGATGCGCTTCGGCAGGAGGGTGTGGCCGAGCCTGTCGCTGCGGACGGGACGCCCGAGCAACAGTCGCTTTGCGGCATCCGCGACGTCCGACACGAAGGACCATGCTAGGCCCGCGTGCGCCGTACCGAGCGCGCCGAGCCACGCCGTCGCCCCGACCGGAGGATGTAGCGTCACCGTCTGTGCACTTCGTCATCATGGGCTGCGGCCGGGTCGGCGCGACCCTCGCCCAGTCGCTCGAGGGACGCGGCCACTCGGTCGCCGTGATCGATCAGAACCCGGACGCGTTCCGCCGGCTGGACCAGGACTTCTCAGGCAAGCGCGTCACGGGCCTGGGCTTCGACCGGCAGACCCTCGTCCAGGCCGGTGTCGAGGAGGCCTACGCGTTCGCCGCCGTGTCCGACGGCGACAACTCGAACATCCTCGCCGCCCGCGTCGTGCGCGAGACGTACGGCGTCGGCAACGTCGTGGCACGCATCTACGACCCGCACCGGGCGGAGATCTACCAACGGCTGGGGATCCCGACCGTCGCGACCGTCCGGTGGACGGCCGACCAGGTGCTCCGCCGGATGCTGCCGATGGGCGCGACCGACGAGTACCGGGACGCCTCCGGCCAGGTGCTCATGGCGCAGATGGACGTGCACCCCGGCTGGGTGGGTCGCCCCCTGACGGCGCTCGAGCTCGCGACCGGGGCCCGCGTCGCCTACCTCACCCGCTACGGCGACGGCGTCCTGCCCGGACCGACCACCGTGCTCCAGGAGAACGACGTCGTGCACATGCTGGTCATGGCCACCGACCTGCCCAAGGTCGAGCGCACCCTCACGCACGTCCCGCCGGAGGTGGAGTGATGAGGGTCGTCATCGCGGGCGCCGGCTCGGTCGGGCGGTCGATCGCGACCGAGCTCATCGCGGCCGATCACGAGGTCACGCTCATCGACAAGCAGCCCTCGGCCATGCGCGTCGCGTCGGTCGCCGACGCGGAGTGGCTGCTCGCGGACGCGTGCGAGCTGTCGACCCTCACCCAGGCCAAGGCGGACGAGTGCGACGTCATCGTCGCCGCGACGGGTGACGACAAGGTGAACCTCGTCGTCTCGCTGCTCGCCAAGACCGAGTACGGGGTGCCGCGCACGGTCGCGCGGGTCAACAACCCGAAGAACGAGTGGATGTTCGACGAGGCGTGGGGCGTCGACGTCGCCGTCTCGACGCCGCGCATCATGACGGCCATGGTCGAGGAGGCCGTCGCCGTCGGCGACCTCGTCAAGATCTTCACGTTCCACCAGTCCGGCGCCGACATCCTCGAGGTCACGCTGCCGGAGGGCTCACCGCTCGTGGGCACCCGCGTGGGTCAGGTCGTGTGGCCGCCGGACACGGTGCTCGCCGCCGTGGTGCGCGGTGCGACGCCGATCGCCCCGAGCCCGGACGACACGCTCGAGGCCCGCGACGAGCTGCTCATCGTGGCCGGCGCGGAGGCGGACCTGGACGCGCTGCACGAGCTCCTGGTGAGCCCACGAGCAGCCACGTGATCCACAGCCCCAGCGCGAACAGCGGCACGCCCATGACGAGCTTGGCGGTGCCGAGCAGCCCGACCGCGTCCTCGCCCTGGAGGTAGAGCGGCACCTGCACGGCCAGCCGCGCGGCGAACAGGCCCACCCACAGCCAGCTCGCGCGGACGTAGCGGCGCCGCAGCGGTGCGGCGTCCGGGTCCGTCCGCCAGCCCATGTCCTCGCCGCGCACGAGGCTGACGACGACGCCCACGACGGGCCAGCCGACGAGGATCGAGACCAGCGCACCGAGCGTGAAGCCGACGTTGGCGAGCAGGCCGCCCGCGAAGAAGTTCTGCGCCTGCCCCGTGGTCAGCGCCCACACGACGCCGATCGCGACGCCGACGACGCCCGAGAGCGCCTGGGTCGTCGGCGTGCGCTGCACGAGCCGGATCACGACCGCCGCGAGGGTGACCACCGCCGCGGACACGAGCGACGGCACCAGCTCGCGGGTCGCGACGAAGACGACGACGAACACGAGGCCGGGCAGGGCGGACTCGACGAGTCCCCGGACTCCGCCCACGGCGTCCGTGAACGAGAAGGTCTCGTTCCCGAGGACCCGCACGCCCGACGTCGGCGTGCCAGCGGTCGGCACACCAGTGGCCGGCGTGTCAGCGGTCGTCGTGTCGACGGTCGGCGCACCAGCGACCGGCGTCCCGGTGGCCGGCCCGGCTGTTCCCGCGGGCGCCTCGGACGGGTCGACGGCGCCGCTCACCGGTCGCTCACTCACCCGGGCGCGGGACGAGCTCGTAGCGGGGGTTGAACATCGTGCGGCGTCCGCCCTGCACGCACACCAGGCCCTCAGCCCGCAGGCGACGTCCCGGCTCGACCCCCGAGATGCTGCGTCGGCCCAGCCAGACCAGCTGGAGGCTGCCGCTGCCGTCGTAGAGCTCGGCCTCGAGCGCGGGGACCGTGGTCCGCGGCCGGAGCGTCACGCTGCGCAGCACGCCGGAGACCTGCGCGCGGTTGCGGTTCTCGAGCTCGCCGACGGCAGAGCACCCGCGGCGCAGCGTCTCGCGCCGCTCCTCGACCGCCTCGACCTCGGCCTGTGAGGCGACGAGCCCCCGCAGCGCCGTCCGGAGCCGGTGGCCGTCCGCCTCGGGGCGGGGGCGTTCGAGGACCATCAGTGCACCTCGGTGATCTCGGGGCCGCGCGTCAGCGGATCGAGCGGCGTGGCGGTCACCGCGCCCGGCACCGCCGGGACGACGGCAGGCCGCTGCCCGGGCATGGCCAGCGGGAGCAGGTCGCGCGGGACCCGGGGCTCGGAGCCCCGGACGACGACGACGTCGGCGAACACGTCCTCGAGGTCGGCGGCCTCCTGCGGCTCGACGGCGGCACGGCCGGTGACGACGCCACGCAGGAACCAGCGCGGGCCGTCGTGGCCGACGAAGCGCGCCGGCCGGTGGCCGGTCCGACCCTCGGTGGTCCGGACCGGGAGACGGGCGAGCAGCTCACGGCCGAACGGGCCGGGCACGTCGTCGGCCGAGCCACCCTGCTTGACCACGGACTCCGCGATCTCCGCGCGGATGTCGTCCCACACGCCCTCCGTGCGCGGCGCCGCGAAGACCTGGAGCTGGAGCGACGAGCCGCGCAGCGACACGGCCGCGGCGCTGACGATCTTGGACGTCTTCTCGACCTCCATGCGCAGCTCCATGCCGTCGCGACCGGGCAGCCAGAGCGCCCCGAGGTCGATCCGTCGGCCCCGTCCCGCGACCTCGCTCACGTCCCAGGGGCCGCGCTCTCGCGTGGTCAGGGCCGTGGTCGCGTCGGACGAGGTGCCGAGGTCGTCAGCGACCTCGTCCTCGGGACGCCTGCCTCGCCGGAACACACCCACGCGAACTGCCTCCTACCGAGCGGAAACCTGTCACCACCGAGACTAGACGCCGCGCGCGACGGCTCCTACTCGACCCTGCCGCCGTGGCCGTCCGCCTCGCGCGAACCGGGTCCCGCGGCGTGCCCACCCGTCGAGCCGAAGCCCTGCGTGCCGCGGTGCGACCCGGGCAGGCGCTCCGCCCGCACGAACCGTGCCCGAGCCACCTGCTGCACCACGAGCTGGGCGATCCGGTCCCCGCGGCGCAGGTGGACCACGGCGACCGGGTCCGTGTTGAGCAGGGTGACCTGGATCTCGCCGCGGTACGCCGCGTCCACCGTCCCCGGAGCGTTGACGATCGTCACGCCGTGGTCTCGTGCGAGGCCCGACCGCGGGTGGACGAACGCCGCCCAGCCGTCGGGCAGCGCGATGCTGACGCCGGTCGGCACGGTCACCCGGCCGAGCGGGGGCAGATCGACGTCGACGCGTGCCACCAGGTCCGCGCCCGCGTCACCCGGGTGGGCGTAGGCCGGCGGGGGCAGGTCGGGGTCGAGCATGACGAGCAGCACCTCGACGGTGCGCGGCTGGGGTTCCACGGCGCCCGACTCTAGTGCGGGCTGGGAGGATGGGCGCATGGCCTCCTCCTCCCCACTCCACCGCGAGCGGCTGTGGCCCGGCCCGCTCGGCTGGTCCTTCGTGGTCGTCTTCGCGGTGCTCGTGCTCATCGCCCTGCTCCCGGTGGACGTCGAGGTGGCCGTGGTCGCCGCCGCCGTCGGGCTCGTGGCCGCGGTCGTGGTCGCGGTCCGCACGAGCGCACCCGTCGTGGTGGCGCAGGGCGAGCTGCGGGCC
>CAUQTR010000115.1:0-6183 GCA_963521045.1 uncultured Actinotalea sp. | reverse complement strand
GCTCCGCAGGGACGACGACGTCGCGCAGCGCGAGCTGCTCGACCACCATCCCGACGCGGGTCCCGGTCGCCGCGACGGCCGCCTGCATCTGCGACGGCACCTGGGTGCGGTCGGCGAGCAGCTCGTCGAGCGTCCGCGTCCCGACGGCCTCCCGCAGCGCCGTCTGCAGCGCCGCGTACAGGACCGCGTCCGGGTGCTCCATGGCCTCGTGCCACGTCCGCGCCGCCACGACCCGGACCGTGGCCGTGAGGCTGATCTTCACCGACAGACCGTCGACGGTGAGGACCTCCTGCAGCGGGACGACCATGAGCCGCGGCCGGACGAGCACGCGCACGGCCCGCCGACGCCACGTCCACAGCCGGTGCCGACCCGGGTCGAGCTCCACCTCGAACCGTCCGTCCCGGTACACCAGGACCCGCTCCCACTCCCGCACGATCATCGGCATCGCTCGACCCTCCTCTCGTCGGTCCCGCCGTCCCTCGGCGTGTCCCGTGCTGCCACGAGGCACCGGTTCGCGCCGACCGGCTCGCGTGCGGACCGACCGGCGCGCGGTCGGGCGAGGCGCGGGGGACGTCCCGGAGATCCCGGCGTCGCAGACCGCTCCCACCCGTGCGACCACGCTCCGGCCGGCCGTCGGGAGTCGAACCCGAGCGCGTGACAGGCGCTGCTCCATGTGGCAGGTGCTCTCGGCCGGACACACAGGACCCGCGACGGCGACGCCGTCCGGCTGCAGACCGGGAGCACCGTGACAGTAGGCCGCGGGCGGCCGACGACGCCCGACCTTTTTCGCAGCACGACCCGTCTCCCGGCCCGACCCTTCTCGGGACGAGCACCACGCGCTCAGCGCTGGACGAGCAGCGCTCCCCTTCTCGGGACGAGCACCGCGCGCTCAGCGCTGGACGAGCACCACGCGCCTTCTCGGGACGAGCACCGCGCGCTCAGCGCTGGACGAGCGCTCCGTACCAGCCCAGACCGCGGTAGGTCTCGTAGCCGGGCGTCCGGGCGAAGCCCACCGTGGCGCCGTCGGTCGCGTAGAAGCCCACCGCGCGTCCCGTCGTCTGCAGCTCCATGCGCTCGGCGAGCAGACCGGCGCGGTCCGACGCCGCGATGACGCGCCCCTCGGAGTCCAGGAGCAGCACGCGGGTCGTCGCGCGCTCGTTCTCGTCCAGCCGGACGCCCTCGACGATCCCCTGCGCCTGCGTCGTCCAGTCGAAGAAGACGCCGAGCGCGCCGATCGGCCGTCCGTGCTCCGCACCCGCCGCACGCACCGCGGTGGCGTAGGTCGCCGTCGCGGCGTTGAGCTCGCGGTGGTGCGCGACGTCGAGCGCGGCGTAGTCGTCGCCGCTCGTCGTCGCCATCGCTGCGCGGAACCAGGGCTCCGCCGACACGTCGTGGCCGGCGAAGGAGGACGCGCCGCGCCCCGCCCCGGCGTGCGCGACGACCCGCCCTTCGGCGTCGGCGAGCCACAGGTCGAGGTACACGGTGTAGCTGCGGAGGATCACCGCGAGCCGCGCCGACGCGTGCGCGGCGGCGGCGGGCCGTGCCGCCGGCTCGGCCTCGAGCGCCGTCACGAGAGCGGAGTCGGTGGCCCACCAGCGCACGTCGCACGACCGCTCGTAGAGGTTGCGGTCCATGACGTCGACGACGTTGAGCGCGAGGTCCGCGAGCCGCTGACCCCGCACCTCGGTGACGAGCTGCCGTCCGACGTCCCGCAGCTCGTCGAGCACGGGAGCGAGATCCCCCGAGAGCTCCTCCGAGATCGCCTTCGCGGTGTCCGCGACACCCCCGACCTCCCGCGCGACCACGGCGAACCCGGCGCCGGTCTCCCCGGCGCGGGCGGCCTCGATGAGGGCGTTGAGCGCGAGCATCTTGGTGCTGCTCGCCAGACGGTCGATCCCGGCCAGCTTCTCGCCGGTCAGGCGCTGGACGTCCTCGGCGAGCGTGGCGACGCGTTCGGGCTGCACGGCGTGCTCCTCACGGCCGACGACGGGCCGGGCGTGCACCCGGCGGCGCACGACACCGGCGCCGGAGGACGTATCGGCACCGATGTGACGCCGGGGAGCGAATCGCGCCGGCGATGTGCGCCGGATCACCCGATCGGCTTCGTCGGCTGCCACCCGCAGTACCGTGGCGCGATGGTGACGCCTCCGCCGCTCCCGCCCCGGCTCGCCCCGCTCCTGGCCCAGTACGACTGGACGGCCGAGCGTCTCCTCGGCCGCCTGACCGGCCCGGACGTGGACAGCGGCGACGGCGAGCGGGTGCCCGTCCCGCCGCTCACCGACGCCGAGTACCTGTGGGAGCCGGTGCCTGGGGCATGGAACGTGCGGCGACGCGCGGACGGGCCGGGTCCAGGCGCGACGGTGCTCGTCGGCCCGGGCGAGTGGGGCCGGGACGGTGGCCGGCCACACCCCTACCCGCCACCGGTGACCACGATCGCGTGGCGCATGGAGCACCTGTCGTCCATGCTCGCCGGCCGCACCGAGCACACGATCGGTGCGCGGCGCCGGCTCGACGACGAGATCGAGGTGCCGGGCACCGCGTCCGCCGGGATCGCGGCGCTGCGGTCCGGGATCGAGGCCTGGCGGGAGGCGCTCACCACCGCCGACGACGCGGCCCTCGACCTGGTCGGCCGCAGCACCTACCCCCACGGCGACGACGCAGAGCAGCCCTTCGTCGAGATCGTGTGGTGGGTCAACCAGGAGCTGCTGCACCACGGCGCCGAGATCGCCCTGCTGCGCGACCTCTACCGGGCGACGCAACGACCAGCGTGAGTGCGCGACGCCGGGTGCACGACGGCCCGGTCGCCTGTCGCGTCCCCGCGAGGGCGGCCGGGCCGCGTGGAGGTCCGAGCGGCGGCTCAGCGTCCGCTCACTGCGGGTTGTACTGGACGAACCAGTTGCCCTTGAAGTTGGCCGAGACGTAGTAGCCGCCGGACGAGTTGCGGTAGGTGTACATGTAGCCGCTGCTGATCGGGGTGGCGCCGGTCAGCGTCCACATCGTCGCCGCGGCCGGGACCGCCTGCGCGGCCACGGCCGGGCCGACCGCCAGTGCTGCGGCCATGACGAGCGTCGTCGCGCCCGCGATGAGCTTCCTCTTCATCGTCGTCCTCCTGCTCCGTGCTGCTCGGGGCCACCGGACGGAGGCCTGCGACGGACGCTAGAGCGCGCGGCAGGTGCGCGTCCCGGCCCGAGCTCCGGAACGTTCCGCCTTGCGGCACCAGGCACCCGGCACCCGGCGTCCGGCACCAGGCACCCGGCACCCGGCGTCCGGCACCCGGCGTCCGGCACCCGGCGTCCGGCGTCCCGCGTCCCGCGTCCGGCGTCCCGCGTCCGCAAGGACCGTGGATCAGGCGTCCCACCAGCCGTCGGACCGGCCGGGGCTCACCACGTCGAGCGCATAGATCGACGCCACCCGCGCGAGCAGCTCGTCGTACGTGGCGATGCCGACGACGTCGGGGTGGGCGACCGCGATGCCCAGGTGGATCGCCTGGAACGGCGGCAGCACGGACGAGGCCATCGCGGCGGACTCGAGGGACTGGTCGAAGAATCGGACGACCTCGACGGTCGTCGCGACCGCGTGCGCCTGCTCACGCGCCACGGGCCCGAGCGGGGCCGCGGCACGGCGGAGCTCGGTCAGACCGAGCGGGGACGTGACGAGCTCGTCGGCGTGCTCGGCCGCCCAGCGCATCCACGACGCGGGCTCGGACCCCGGCGCGAGGGCCCGGCTCAGCGCCGAGCCGTCCGCGTAGATCATCGCCGTCCCGTCCTCGATGCGCACCAGCGCCGGCGGCACGCCCCCGGCGCCGCGCGACCGCGGCGAACGCGGCCGGTCCCGAGCCTAGCCAGACGCCTCTGACTGCACAGGCGCGATCGCGCCTCACACGGCCCAGACGCCGACGGCGGCTCACACCACCCAGACGCCGACGGCGGCTCGAACCACCCAGACGCCGACGGCGGCCGGGTCGGGTGACCCTGGCCGCCGTCGGGCGCTGCTGAGGACGTCAGCCCCGCAGCCGCTCCATCGCGAGCTGGACGAGCGCGATCAGCGTCTGCTTGGTCGCTGCACGCGACCGGGCGTCGGTGTACATCAGCGGCACGTGCGCGGGGACCGACAGGGCCTCGCGGACGTCGTCCAGCTGGTGCCGCGCGACGCCGTCGAAGCAGTTCACCGCGACGACGAACGGGATGCCGCGGCTCTCGAAGTAGTCGACGGCCGGGAAGCACTGGTCGAGCCGCTCGGTGTCGACCAGCACGACGGCGCCGATGGCGCCGCGGACCAGGTCGTCCCACATGAAGAGGAAGCGGTCCTGCCCCGGGGTGCCGAACAGGTAGAGCCACAGCGAGCCCGGCAGGGCGATGCGTCCGAAGTCCATGGCGACCGTGGTGGTCGTCTTGCGGTCGGTGACGCCACCGGCGTCGTCGACGCCGACGGAGTGCTCCGTCATCGCGGCTTCGGTGTTGAGCGGCTCGATGTCGGAGATCGAGCCGATGAACGTCGTCTTGCCGACGGCGAAGCCGCCTGCGACGACGATCTTGACGACGGTGGGTGCGACAGCCCCGCTGACCGGTGTGCGGTCGGCCACAGCGGCGGTGTCAGAGGGCGGATATGCCATTGAGAACACTCTCCAGCACGCTCAGGGACAGGGCGGGGGACTGACCGGTGTGGACACTGACCGGCGTAGAGGTGTGGACCCGGACGAATCCGGACTCGGACAGGTCCGTCACCAGGATGCGCACGACACCGAGCGGGAGCCGCAGGAGTGCGGAGAGCTCGGCGACGGACACGAACGTGTGGGCGGCGTGCTGAAGGATGGCGCGCTTCTCCGGCGGCAGCCCCTGGCTGCTGACCGCCCCCGGGAGGACCTCGATGAGGGCCTCCAGGGGGAGGTCGGAGTTGGCCGCGCGGACTCGACCGCCGGTGACCGCGTACGGCCTGACGGTGCGCGCCTCGTACTCCACGCCGGCGTCGTCCTCATGGGTGGCCATGGGTTCGCTCACCCGACCGGTGCCCGGACCGCACCGTTGACCGGCAGGTGCCCACGCATCTCGGTGACGAGCTGCGGGGTGAGCGTGGTCTCGGTGCGGGACACGAGCATGGCCATCTCGTAGCCGATGAGGCCGACGTCGCAGGTGGCGTCGGCGACCACGGCGAGCACGGACCCGTTGGAGACGCTCATGAGGAAGACGAAGAGCTCGTCCATCTCGATGATCGCCTGACGGACGTCGCCCGCGTGGAGCTGGCGCGCCGCGCCCCGGGTGAGGCTCGACATGCCGGCGACGATCGCCGCCATCTGGTCGCCACTGGTGCGGTCCAGGTTCTCCGACATGGCCATGAGGAGGCCGTCGGCGGAGACCACGAGCGTGTGTCGGGTTCCGGGAACCGTCTTCACGAAGTTGTCCAGGAGCCAGCCGAAGTTGGCTGCCTCTGAGCTGAGCGCTGTCACTTGTCCTCCTCGAGGTTGCCGGCAGCTGACGAGCGGCGGCTGGGCGTGGTGCTGGCGGTCACCATGAGGTGGTCCGCTCGGTCAGGTCGGTGTCCGGGGTCGTCACGGGAACCCCGTGCACGTCCGAACCGTCCTTGCCGCCGGGGTGGGCCCCGGCGGGGGTCTGGTGGTCCGCCGCGCCGACGGGCGCCGGCGTGGCCTGGCGTCCGCGACTCGTGCCGGACTGGAAGCTCGACAGCAGCGAGCGCACCTGGTTGGCGTCCCGCTCGACCCGCTGGCCGCCCGAGGCGATCTTGATCTCGGGAGCGGTCGGCACGGTGCCGGGCGTACGACGGGCCAGGGTCGACCCGCCGGCGGACGCGGCGGCCGGGCGGTAGCTCGACAGCTGGCTGAGCTCGGCGAGCGCCTGCTGCGCGATGTCCGCCCGCTGGGCGAGCATGTTGGTCACCTCGTCGTCGAACGCGCCCGAGGTCTGCGGCGTGAACGTCTGCGGGGTGAACGTGTGCGGTGCCGACGTGTGCGGTGCCGAAGCCTGCGGTGCCGACGCCTGCGGTGCGAACGTCTGCGGTGCGAACGTCTGCTGAGGCGGCTGGTGGGGCTGCGGCACCGAGGCAGCCGGGCGCGAGGACGCGGCCGGTCCCTCGGGACCGCGGTCCGCGGCCGATGGTGCCCAGCCCTGCGCAGGAGCCCAGGGCTCGGTCGGGGCCGGGGCTCGAGGCGCGACGGGCAGGGGGTCGGCC
>CAUQTR010000114.1:0-6221 GCA_963521045.1 uncultured Actinotalea sp. | reverse complement strand
GGCGTCGTCGCACTCGCCGACGGCCTGACGCGGGCTCGCGCGATGCTCGTGCAGGACGCGCGCGCACTGGTCGGGCAGCCCGCGTGACGGCGCGCACGGAGCACGCGCGCACGGGACGAGGAGCGGCCCGCGGACTGCCTTCGGCCGCGTCCTCCTTCACGGTCCGGCTCGAGGTGCCACCCGCGCAGGCGGTGGGTCGGCTCACCACCGCCGTGGAGGAGGCGGGCGGTGCGGTCCGCGCCCTCGACGTGACCGCGTCCGGCCCGCACGGCCTGCAGGTCGACGTCACGGTCGCGGCCCACGACACCGAGCATGCGGCGTCCCTGGTCGCGGCGATGGCCGCGGTCCCGGGCGTCGTGGTCGGCAAGGTCTCGGACCGCACGTTCCTCGTCCACCTCGGCGGCAAGATCGAGATGTCGGCCAAGCACCCGATCCGGACCCGTGACGACCTGTCGATGATCTACACGCCCGGCGTGGCGCGCGTCGCGGCGGCGATCGCGGCGGACCCGGCCGACGCGCGCCGCCTGACGACCAAGCGCAACACGGTCGCGGTGGTGACGGACGGCTCGGCCGTCCTGGGCCTCGGCAACCTCGGCCCCGAGGCGGCGCTGCCCGTCATGGAGGGCAAGGCGGCCCTGTTCAAGCGCTTCGGCGGGATCGACGCCTGGCCGCTGTGCCTCGCCACCCAGGACGTCGAGGAGATCATCGCCGTCGTCCGGGCCGTGGCCCCGGGCTTCGCCGGGATCAACCTCGAGGACATCGCGGCCCCGCGGTGCTTCGAGATCGAGGCGCGCCTGCGCGACGAGCTCGACATCCCCGTCTTCCACGACGACCAGCACGGGACGGCGATCGTGGTCCTGGCCGCGCTGCTCAACGCGCTGCGCGTGGTCGGCAAGGAGCTGGAGCACGTCCAGGTCGTCGTCTCCGGAGCCGGAGCCGCGGGTACCGCGATCGTCCGGCTGCTCCTCGCGGCCGGCGCCCGGCACGTCGTCGCGGCCGACGTCGACGGGGTCGTGCACCGTGGGCGCCCCGGCGTGAGCGGCGAGCTCGCCTGGCTGGCCCGGAGCACCAACGCCCGGGGCCGCACCGGCTCGCTGCGTGACGTGCTGCGCGGGGCCGACGTGCTGATCGGCGTCTCCGCGCCGGACATCCTCGGCGGCGCGGACGTGGCGACGATGGCCCCGCAGGCGATCGTCTTCGCCCTGGCGAACCCGCGACCGGAGGTCGACCCCGCGGAGGCGGCCGAGCACGCGGCCGTCGTCGCGACGGGCCGGTCGGACCACCCGAACCAGATCAACAACGTGCTCGCCTTCCCGGGCGTCTTCCGCGGCCTCCTCGACGCCCGGTCCACGGCGATCACCACGCCCGTGCTGCTCCGGGCCGCGCGGGCGCTCGCGGCCGTGGTGACCGACGACGAGCTCAACGCCGCGTACGTGGTGCCGAGCGTCTTCCACCCCGACGTCCACCAGGTGGTGGCTGCGGCGGTGCGGGACGCCGCCCGCGCCACGCCCGCACTCGGCTGACCGGCACCGGGCGCCGGGCGCCGGCCGGGTGGAGGGGTGCCGGCGATACCCGCCCCCGGCAGCTCCGACTTCTCGCCGCAGGCCGGGGATGCTCGTCCGTGGCGTCCTGCTCAGAGGCTGGCGCCCGGCGGGAGCAGCTCCTCGATCCCCGCGCGCCGGAAGAACTCCGCGCGCACCCGGTCGTAGACCACGGTGACCACCTCGCTGCCGTCCCGGCTGGGGTCGACGTACACCCGGAAGGGGCGCTCACCCGCGGGCAGGCCGACGACCCGCGTGACGCGTCGGCGACCTCGTCGACGGTGCGGCCCTCGGGGAACATCCGCGTCAGCGCCGGCGCGATGGCGTCGCGGACCTCCGCGTAGCGGGCGTCGTACTCGGCGGCGCGATCGGCGTCGTCCGGGGTGCCCGCGTGCGCGAAGTGGTTCGTGCCGCTCGGGTACGCGCCCGGCGCGACGATCGTCGTGTCGATGCCGAACCGGATGACCTCGGACGCGTAGCTCTCCGCCATCGTGTCCATCGCCGCCTTCGCCGCGAAGTAGGGACCGAGGAACGGCGGGTGCCCGCCGCGCGTCGACGACGAGCCCACCCAGACGAGGTGACCCGACCCCTGGGAGCGCATCACCGGCAGGGCGGCTCGGTTGACCCGCTGGGTCGAGAGCACGTTGACGTCGTACTGCTCGGCCACCTGCTCGGTCGTGAAGGCCTCGACCGGTCCGAGCACCATGTGCCCGGCGTTGTGCACGACGACGTCGATCCGGCCCTGGTCCGCGACGAGGCGCGCGACGGCGGCGTCGACCGACGCCTGGTCCTGCACGTCGAGCTCGATGCCGCGGACGTCGACGCCCTCGGCGGCCGAGAGCGCGGCGAGCTCCGCCACGGCGGGCGCGTTGCGGGCCCCGGTGGCCCGCATGCCGGCGTAGACGACGTGCCCGGCCCGCGCCAGCGAGCGGGCCGCGAGGTTGCCGAAGCCGCTCGACGCACCGGTCACGAGGACGACGCGCGGGCCCGCCTGCTGGTCGGCCTGCTGCGCGGGCATCAGATCATCCCCCCGTTCGCGCGGACGGTCTGGCCGTTGACCCAGTGCCCGGCGGGCGAGGCGAGGAAGGCCACGACCTGCGCGATGTCCTCCGGCTGGCCGAGGCGCTCGAGCGGCGCGAGCTGCGCGAGGTGCTCGATGGTCGCGTCGTCCTTGCCGTCGAGGAAGAGCGCGGTCGCCGTCGGCCCGGGGGCCACGGCGTTGACGGTGACGTCGCGGCCGCGGAGCTCCCGCGCGAGCACGAGCGTCAGCGGCTCGACGGCGCCCTTGCTGGCCGCGTAGGCGCCGTAGGTCGGGGCACGGAGCGCGACCTGCGAGGTGGAGAAGTTCACGAGCGCGCCGCCGGGACGCAGCCGGCGGGCGGCCTGCTGCGCGACGACGAACGTGCCGCGGATGTTCGTGCGGTGCATGGCGTCGAGGTCGTCGAGGTCGAGGTCGACGACCGTGCTGAGCACCATCTGCCCCGCCGCGTGGACGACGACGTCGACCCCGCCGAGCTCGGCCTCCGCGCGGTCGAACAGCGCGGCGACGGCCGTCTCGTCGGCGACGTCGGCCTGGACGGCGATCGTCCGGGCGCCCGTCGCGGTGATCTCGTCGACCGCCGACTGCGCGGCCTGCGTGTTGCCGGCGTACGCGACGACGACCGTGAGGCCGTCGGCCGCGAGCCGCTCGGCGACCGCCCGGCCGATGCCGCGCGAGCCGCCGGTGACGATCGCGACCCGGTGGCCGGCCGCCTCGGTGGTGCCCTGAGGGCCTGTCGTGGTGGTTGCGGTGGTGTCCATGCCTCCACCCTCCGCGTCGCGGCGAACGTGAGGCAGAGTGCGCGGACCGGGGGGACGGCGACCCCTGTCTCCGGGCCTGCGCGCGTCGGGGGCCCCGGGGGACGCTGGCGGGATGGACGTCGCAGAGCTCGGAGCGTTCCTCAAGTCCCGGCGCGACCGCATCCGTCCGTCCGACGTCGGACTGCCGACGGGGCCCCGGCGCCGCGTCCCTGGCCTGCGGCGCGACGAGGTGGCCCAGCTGGCCGGCGCGTCGGTCGAGTACTACATCGAGCTCGAGCGGGGCTCGGGGGCGCAGCCGTCGGAGCAGATGCTCGCCGCGCTGGCGCGGGCCCTGCGGCTCTCCGTCGACGAGCGGGACCACCTGTTCCACCTCGCGGGGCGACCGGTACCCCTCCCGGGCGGGCGTGCGTCGCACGTCCACCCCGGCATGCTCGACCTGCTCGACCGCCTCACGACGACGCCGGCCCAGGTCATCACCGACCTGCACGTCGTCCTCCTGCAGAACCGCCTGGCGGTGGCGCTGCTCGGCGACGCCACGTCGGGCGACGGCATGGGCGCGGGCTTCCTGCACCGCTGGTTCGCGGACCCGGCGTCCCGGGCGCTGTACCCGGAGGCAGACCACGAGTACCAGTCGAAGATCCTCGTCGCGGACCTGCACGCGGCCGTGGGACGCCGCGGCCCGCGCGACCGGGAGAGCTCCGAGCTCGTCGCCGACCTGCTCGACCGCTCGCCGGAGTTCGCCGAGCTCTGGGAGCAGCGGGAGATCCGGGTGCGCCGGGACGACCGCAAGCGGATCGTCCACCCGACGCTCGGCGTCATCGAGCTCAACTGCCTCAACCTGTTCAGCGAGGACGCCCGGCAGCGGCTCCTGTGGTTCACGCCGGCCGTGGGGACGGACGCGGTCGAGCAGCTCGAGCTGCTCGGGGTCGTCGGGAGCCAGGACGTCGGCTCCGACCGCTGAAGCACGGCGGTCCGGCGGCGGCCCTTGCGCCGAGGAGGTCCGCCGATATCTTGATGTCGAGATATCTCACGCCGATCGCACTCGCACGGGGGCCGCATGCCGAGCTGGGACACCGACACGTACCTGCGCTTCGCCGACGAGCGTGCGCGCCCGTTCGCGGACCTCACCTCGCGCATCCTCGCCACGGCGCCCTCGGCGGTGGTCGACCTGGGCTGCGGGACGGCCGACCTCACCGCCGAGCTGGCGGCGCGGTGGCCGTCGGCGCAGGTGACAGGCGTGGACTCGTCGCCCGAGATGGTCGCGCGCGCGCAGGCCCAGGCGGACCGCGTGGCGAACGGGCGGCTCTCCGTCGTGCACGCGGACGTCCGCGACTGGCGCCCCGACGCCCCTGTCGACGTCGTCGTCACGAACGCGGTGCTGCAGTGGGTGCCCGGGCACGTCGAGCTGCTGCGCCGGTGGGTGCGCTGGCTCGCGCCGGGCGGCTGGCTCGCCCTCCAGGTGCCCGCCAACTTCACCCAGCCGTCGCACGCGCTCATGCGCGAGGTCGCCGCGCGCGCGCCGTACGCCGAGCACCTCGGGGGCGTGCTGCGACGCGCACCCGTGCTGGACCTGCACGGCTACGCCGACGTGCTGGTCGAGGCGGGCTGCACGGTCGACGCGTGGGAGACCACCTACGTGCACGTGCTCGACCGCGAGGGCCGGCACGGCGAGGACGCGGTGCTCGAGTGGATCCGCGGCACCGGCCTGCGCCCGGTGCTCGACGCGCTGGCGCCGCTGCCCGACCTGCGGGACGGCTTCGTCGCCGAGTACGCGGCCGCGCTGCGCGAGGCCTACCCGCGGCGCGCCCACGGCACGCCGCTGCCGTTCCACCGCCTGTTCGTCGTGGCCCGGACGGGTCAGAGGTAGGCGGAGCCCGCGAGGCAGGTGACCGTGGCGCCGCCCGTCCAGAGGGCGCCGTCGTCGTCGCGGCTGACGTGGACGCGTCCGCGTCGGCCGAGCGCCGTGCCCTGGCGCGCCGTGTAGGGCGCCGTGGCGCGGCCGCTGCTCGTGAGCCAGCCGGCGAGCGCGGCGTTGAGGCTGCCGGTCACCGGGTCCTCCACGGTCCTGCCGTCGACCGGGAAGAACGCGCGCACCTCGAAGGCGTCGGGCGAGCCCGGCGGGTGCGGGCCGACGACGCCGACGTCGAGGTCGACGACGCCCGGACGCAGGGACAGCACGGCGTCGGCGCTCGCCAGCAGCACGCCGAGCCAGCCCGGGCCGTTGTCGACCCACTGGCTGTCGACGATCTCGCTCGGCCCGATCCCGAGGAGGTCCGCCACGTGCGCGACCTGGGCGGCGTCGACCGGGCCGGAGCGGACGAGGGGTGGGGCGGCGAACGCGAGGCCCGCGTCCGTGCGGCGCACGCGCACGAGCCCCGCGCCGCACTCCTGGACCACCACGTCGTCGCGCCGCGGCGTGCCGCCCGCCTCGAGCCAGGCGTGACAGCTCCCGAGCGTCGGGTGCCCGGCGAACGGCAGCTCGGCCGCCTGCGTGAAGATCCGCAGGCGGTAGTGGGCCGCCGGGTCGCGGGCCGGCAGGAGGAACGTGGTCTCCGAGAGGTTCGTCCACCGCGCGAAGCGCTGCATCGCCTCGTCGTCCAGCCCGGCGGCGTCGTGCACCACGGCCACCGGGTTGCCGAGGTAGGGGACCGTCGTGAAGACGTCGACCTGGCTGAAGCGCCGCGCTCTCATGGGGCGAGCATCACACGTCGCGGTGGTCCGGTCGTCGCTGCTCGTCAGGAGGGCGGGTAGCGCGTGAGCCACGCCTTCGCCGCCGCCGCGTCGCTCCCGGCGAGCGGCGAGCCGCCCACCTGCGTCACGAGGTCGCTGGCGAGCTGGTCGGCCACGTGGCCGACGTCGAGCCGCGCGACGGCGTCGGCC
>CAUQTR010000113.1:0-6265 GCA_963521045.1 uncultured Actinotalea sp. | reverse complement strand
TCATGTCCAGCTCCACCAAGCCCGTCCGTCTCGTCGGACTCGTCGCGATCGTCGCCGGCGTGCTCCTCATCGTCGCGGGTGCCGTGACGTGGGGCCTGGTCCGCAGCCAGCTCGTCGCGGAGAACATCACCGTCGCCGAGGACGCGGCCATGTTCGGCGGCAAGACCGTCGACGGCCCGCTCGACGCCTACTACCAGGCCGACATCATCAACAAGCACGCGCTCGAGGGCTCGGAGGGCAAGACCTACGCCGAGCTCGACCGCGAGGACCCGGCCCGCGCCACCGTCATGAACGCCTCGTTCCTGCGCAGCTCGCTGTTCACCTCGGTGATCGCCTTCGGTGTCGCGGCCTTCGCCGCCGGCATGGGCGTGCTGTTCATCCTCATCGGCTGGGCCCTGCGCACCGTCGCCCCCGCCGGCTCGGTCATCACCCCCGCCAAGGCAACCGTCACCGCGTGACCACGCGCTCCGCGGAGCGCACCAGCACGACGACGGCACGACGCCGAAGGCCCCGCACCTCAGGTGCGGGGCCTTCGTGCTGGGGGCAGGATCGCAGTCATGCCCGACGCGACGCGTGAGCTGGCGATGTTCCCGCTCGGCTCCGTGCTGTTCCCGGGCATGCCGCTGCCGTTGCGCGTCTTCGAGCCCCGCTACGTCGCCATGCTCTCGTCGGTGCTCGGGGACGAGGACCCCGAGTTCGGGGTGGTGCTCATCGAGCGCGGCTCCGAGGTCGGCGGCGGCGACGTCCGGTTCGACGTCGGCACGACCGCCCGCATCGCGTCCGTCCAGGTCGGCGAGGGCCTGATCGTCCTCGTGGCGACCGGCCGGGCACGGTTCGAGGTGGTGCGCTGGCTGCAGGAGGACCCCTTCCCGCGCGCCGAGGTGCGTGAGCTCCGGGCGCTCGACGTCGACGCGGCGACGGGCCCGGGGCTCGACGCGGCGGAGGCCCTCGTGCGCGCGACCCTCTCCCGCGCGAGCGAGTTCGCGGAGCTGCCCTGGCCGCCCGACGTCGAGCTGTCCGCCGAGCCGGCCGAACGCCTCTGGCAGGTCGCCGGCATCGCGCCCCTCGGCTCGCTGGACCAGCTCGCGCTGCTGCGGTCGCGGTCGGCGGCGGAGCTGCTGGCCCGGCTGGTGGAGGAGACGCGGGCGGCGGAGGTGCGCCTCACGGTCCGGTGGCCGGACGACCCGCCCGACGACGACCTGGACACCTAGGCCGCGTCACCCCTCCATCGTGGCGAGCCGCGCCGCCCCGGCTGTCACACCGCGGCCCCGGCGCACTCCTTACCGGTGCAGGCACGAGCGAACCGTCGATCGTCGGCGGCGGCCCGGCCCGCAGGCGTCGACGTGGGCCGGGGTGCCACCGCCTCGACGCGGTGATCCGGCACCGAGAGGCCTGGTTCGTCACCCTTCCGGGTGACGCCGACGGGGGGCACGGCGATGACGCTGTGGGACGACCTGCCTGACTCACTGACCTCCGGGGGCGCGCTCGACACGGTGCGCCCGATGCTCGACTCGGTCGACACGCCGACGTCGACGGACCGCACCGAGGGGGCGGAGACCTGGCGCGTCTGGGAGCAGACGCTCGGGGGCGCCGACCCGTTCAGCATGGACCTGAGCAGCGGCGCGGTCACCCGGGACACCTCGAGCGACGGCGGCGGCGGCGCCATCGAGATGCGCGGCGGACCGTCGTTCGAGCTCGGTGCACGTCTCACCGGTCCGGGCGGCGACTACGACGGCACCGTGCGGCTCGTCGTCACCGTGCCCGAGTCGGCGATCCGCCTGCCGTTCCTGCGCGGCGCGGCGCTCGACGGGCAGGGGATGCTCCGGGCGGACCCGGCGCACCCCGTCGTGCGGTTCCACCTCCCCGAGGTGGACGTGGTGCTCCTGCGGCCGGCGGGCGGCGCCGTGAGCGTCGACCTCGTCCCCGCGCGGTCGGGCGGCACCGAGGACGAGCCCGTCGTCGACCTCGTCACGATGGAGCCGCCGTACGCGCTCATCGGGCCGGACGACACGGTGGGGTTCGCGTTCCGCGCGGCGGTCCTCGACCTGTCCGGCACCTCCGGCCCGGAGGGCGTGCCGCCCGGTGCCTTCGCGCTGCCCGACGAGTGGCAGGGCCTCTACCTGCCGGAGGTCCGCCTCTTCGTGGCGCCGCACGGCCTCGAGGGGCTCGCGGTGAGCGCCGGCGTCCGGAACCTGTGGATCGGCTTCGGCCGGCACGAGGGCGTCACGGGGGACTTCAACGCCGAGGTGGTGAACCGGGGCGCCAGCCCGAGCGTCCGGCTGCGGTTCCAGACCGCGGCGGGCGGGTGGATCGGGGTGCCCGACGCCGACCCGATCGCGGCGCTCGAGCTGCCCGAGCACGTCACGCTCTTCGTGGACGCGGGCGGCGGCCTGGCGCCCCTGACCTACCGGATCACCGTCGACGGCGCACCCCACGCGTCGGACCGGGTCGAGCTCACGGTCCCCGCGTCCGGGTCGGTGCAGGTCGAGGTCCGGGTGACCGACGCGGGCGGGCACGAGACCACGCGCACCTTCTCCGCATCCCGTGGCGCGGGTGCGGCCGGCGCGGCCCCCGACCTGCAGCCCGTCCGGCCCGCGACCACGAGCTCGGTCGGCTACGCGCTGCGCACCCGGGCGCTGACCGGTCACGACGTCGAGGTGAGCCTCACGCCCGCGCTCGAGGCCGGGGCCACCGTCGCCTGGACGTGGACCGGCCACGCGGTGCCCGTCACGGGTGCGACGACCACGATCAGCGTCCCCGCGGGGGCGAGCGTCGACGTGCGCGCGACGGTCACCCGGACCACCGGGCAGGTGACGACGTTCGACGCCTGGATGCCGTTCGACCACCCGACCGCCGCGGAGCAGCAGCCGTCCCTCCTCGCCGCGGCGCGCGCCGGCACCACGGTGCCGGGCTGGTACCTCAACCACCTCTACGACACGCCTTACCGCGACCGGACGACGCCGGCCGCCAGCGCCCGGAGCCTGGGCGACGCCGCCGCGCGCGCCCGCCTGGACGCCCTCCCGCACGACGTCGACTGGCACGTCACGGCGTGGGCGTCGTACGAGAACCACCCCAGCCAGGCCGCCGCGAACCTGGCGCTGTCCGAGCGCCGCCGCGACGCGCTGATCACCCTCATGCTCCAGCAGGGGTTCCCGTCCGACCGGGTGATCGCCGACCCCGCGCACGGCGACGCGGCAGCCCGCACGAGCACGAGCCCGGCGCCGGCGTCGCCCACGTGGTGGCACGCGCGCGCCACGGCCCACGTCGACCAGACGATCGAGGTCGAGGGCTCGCTGACGCGCGCCGCCACCCCGCCGCCGCCCACCGCGGTCGACCCGCAGCCCACCCGCGCGCCGGTGCCCGCGTGCTTCCGCAAGCTCGGCGTCACGGTCGAGCTGCGGCGCAGCACGTTCGTCCGGGCGGAGATCTACGGCGAGATCGACATCGACACCCCGGTGGAGCAGCGGCTCGCGGCGTCGTCCCCCGGCGCCGTGGTCCCTGCGCGGAGCAACCCGAGCGACGGCATCAGCCGCTTCCTCCTGCGGCTGCGGATCGCCGAGGACCGCAGCGGCTGGGACGTGACCGCGCAGTTCACGGCCGTCGAGGCCGACCGGGACGGGCTCTGGCAGGCGACCCGGCCCGCCGGGGGAAGCACGGGGCTCGACATCCTCGGCGCGGTCGCCGTCCTGTCCCCGCTGCTGGCCGCGGTCACCCCGCCGAGCCCGGACGCGGGTGAGCTCGTGCCCCTCGCGATCGCCGGCGGCGCCGCCGTCGCGATCGGTGCCGCGGGCGTCATCACCACGCAGAAGATCACCCTGCACGGCGGGCAGCTCGTCGTGACCGACGGGCTGATCGACCCGACCACGGGGACCGGGCCGACGCGGACCACCGTGAGCGTGCTGCTCGACGTCGAGACCTCCTTCACGTTCGACATCGGCTTCCTCCGGGTGGACCCGGCCAAGCCGCTGACCGCCCGGTACCAGGCGGTCGGCGTCCGGTCCACGTGGGAGAGCGTGGACCCGGGCGACGGCACGGTGCAGTACGTCCCCCTGCCCGTGTTCGACCCGTCGCAGGGGTACTCCTTCGACATCCCCACCGGCTCGCTCGTCGGCCCGGACGCGCTCGGGGACGTCCTGCGGGTGCTCGGCGGCCGGATCAGCCGGGACAACCCGCTGTACCTCGAGATCGAGGTCGGGCTGGGCATCGACCTCGGCATCGTCTCGGTGGACTCGGCGCGCGTCCGGATCCGGCTGGACGAGGCCGAGGTGCCACAGCTGTCGGCGCTCGGCGCGAGCATCGACCTGCCGAACGTGCTGCACGGCTCGGGCTACGTGACGTTCGACGACACCGGGTTCGAGGGCGCGTTCGACGCGACGATCACGCCCGTCAAGCTGCGCCTCGCCGCGCAGCTCGCGGTCAAGACGGTCGACGGCGTGACCGGCGTGCTCATCGGCGCCGAGGTCGAGTTCCCAGTGCCGATCCCGCTCGGCGGCTCGGGCCTGGCCATCTACGGGTTCCTCGGCGGCGTCGCGGTGAACTTCGCGCGCGACGAGGACCGGACCCAGCAGGTCCCGGCCCTGGCCTGGATGCAGAGCCAGCTCGCGGACCCGAACGGCTCGATCATGAAGCCGTCGGGCTGGGCCGTGCAGGCCGGCGCGTTCGCCGTCGCCGGCGGCATCCTGCTCGGCACCGCCGAGGGCGGGTACATCGTCCACCTCAAGGGCCTGGTGCTCATCGAGGTACCCGGACCACGGCTCCTGTTCGCGATGAAGGCCGACGTCGTCAAGGCGCCGCCGGCGCTCAAGAGCAGCAGCGAGCAGGCGACCTTCCTCGCCGTGCTCGACCTCGACTTCGGCCGGGGCACCATCACCATCGGGATCGTCGCTGCGTACGAGATCCCGCAGCTCCTGCAGATCCGCGTCCCCGTGACCGCGTTCTTCGACACGAACCACCTCGACCAGTGGCTCGTCGACCTGGGCTCCAACACCGACCCGGTGACCGTGAGCATCCTCGACGCCTTCACGGGCACCGGCTACCTGATGATCCACGGCGACGGCACCACGATCGACATCGAGGGCCTGCCCCTGGTGACGCAGGGCCTCACGGTCGCCGTCGGGTTCCACATGAGCGTCGTGCTCATGGGCTCGACGGATCTCGGCCTGTACCTGAAGGTCGCCGCCGGGTTCGACGCCATCGTCGCGTTCTCGCCGTTCGCCATCGGCGGGCGCATCTACGTCTCGGGCGAGCTGCGGCTGTGGATCATCGGGATCTCCGCGAGCGCCGAGCTCACCGTGCTCGTCGGCCGCCAGGTGATCGACCAGGGGCTGCCGACCGAGCACACCGACGACCGCACGTACGTGCACGGCAAGGTCTGCGGCAAGGTCGACTTCTTCTTCTTCAGCGTGGAGGGATGCGTCGAGCTGACGATCGGCGACGACACGCCGATCCCCCTCGTCGCCCCGCCGCTGGTCAGAGGCGTCTCGCTGGTCTCGCGGTCCCCGGCCCTGGTCGAGGGCACCGCCGTGGACCGGGCCGTCGACGGCGTCATCGGCGACGCCGTCGCGGCGGGCTCGACCGACCCGCTGCCGTCCGTGCCGCTCGACGCGATCCCGGTCGTGCTGTTCGAGACCGCGCCGACGGTCGCCCCGGGCGACGTCGTGCTGGGTGGTGAGGCGCGCGGCGCCAACGGGCTGCCGGCCAACCCCTGGGTCAAGCGCGGTGACTCGTGGTGGCGCTACCGCGTGACGGCGGTCGAGCTGCTCGGCCCGCTGCTGCCGGTCGACGGGAAGACGCCCGCCACCTGGTGGGCCCGCAGCCTCGTCGGGGACCCTCAGGTCGGCCCGGCGCTCGCGCTGCTGGACTGGCTGCCGGACGCGACGCCCCGCGCCGTCGTGCTCGGGCGGGAGCTGCGCCGGAAGGTGACCGACCGCTGGGGCGTCATCTGCACGCCCGCCGCCGCGCCGGCGCCTGTCCTGTGGACCTTCGACGGCCAGGCGAACGGGCCGTCGGCGACCGGCTGGGACCTCGTGGGCGTGGCCTGGCCCGACGCACCCGGCACCTTCCGGTCCGGGCCGGTGGACGGCACCGCCCACGTGCGGGAGCCGTGGCGGTGCGGCGACCCGCTCGCCGACCTCCTGCAGGGCACGGACCCCGCCGAGGTCGTCGGTGACGCGGTGGCCTGCCCGGGCTCGCAGCAGTCCGGGCTCGTGCCCGGCCCCGTCACGCACGTGTCCGGACGCCGCGGGCTGACCGCCGCCACCGGTGC
>CAUQTR010000112.1:0-6286 GCA_963521045.1 uncultured Actinotalea sp. | reverse complement strand
GTCGGTGATGCTCGGGCGGCACGTGCATGCCCGGCCGGGCGCGCGCGGCCGCTCGCACACGGCCGGTCCGGCGCGTCAGTAGTCCAACCCCGCACCGCGGTCGGTCGCCGTCATGTCCCCCGTCCGGGGCACGGCGTCCTCGCGGCCGTAGCGCAGCAGGACCACGCCCTTCGGCCCGGCAGCGGGCGGCTCCAGGAGGCGCAGGCTCGTGGGCACCGCGCCCCCGTCGAACACCCGCTTGCCGACGCCCAGCACCACCGGGTGCACCCACAGGTCGAGCCGGTCGAAGAGGTGCTCGCGCAGGAGGGTCTGGACCAGGCCGAGGCTGCCGACGACCTTGACCCGCTCGTGCCGCTCGCGGACCTCCCGGACCGCGGCCGGCAGGTCGGCCCCGAGCTGGGTCGACCCGGCCCACGAGAGGTCCGGCCGCCCGCGCGAGGCGACGTACTTCGGCACCCGGTTGAACAGCTCGGCGATCGAGCCGTCCTCGCCGCCCTCCTGGTGCGGCCAGTAGGCCGCAAAGATCTCGTAGGTGCGCCGCCCGAGGAGGAGCGCGTCGGTGCCCTCGTAGGCCGCGCTCACCTGCGCACCCGAGACGTCGTCCAGCAGGGGCGCCTGCCACCCGCCGAACGGGAAGCCGACCGGGTCCTCCTCCGGACCGCCGGGCGCCTGCCCGACGAGGTCGAGGGTCGCGAACAGCTCGATGTCGATGAGGCCCATGGACGCTCCTGGGTTCGGTCGGGCGGCATGTCGTCGTCGGTCTGACCTCCCGGTCCGCGAGAACTCATCGGGCGCGCCGGGTGGACGACCGTCGCGGGCCGGCACGGTCGCCGTGGTGCGGCCGGCTCGCAGCGCGCCGGGGCGCCACGCGGCGTACGGTCGCCTGACCTGCGGGAGCCGCAGCCGACCCGCAGGAGGAGCCCGTGACGCCGCAGGAGGACGCCGTGACCGAGAGCTACGCCGACGTGCCCGACGGACCGCACCCCCACGGGGAGGGCATCCGGGAGGACGGGCCGACCCTCTCGGGCCTGCCCGACGACGCACCCGACGAGCTGCGGGCAACGCTCTCGGGCCATGACCCGGACCAGCTCCCGGTCGAGGAGCACCACGAGGGCGACCCGCTCCGGGACGTGCTCGCGGACGGCGACCGCACGGAGCACCGGCCGTAGGGAGCCGGGCCGCCCGCGTCGGTCGTCCTGAGTCGGTCGTCCGGATCGGTCGTCCCGGGTCAGTCGTCCCGCGTCGTCGGCGAGTGGATCGCGACGAGCGTGGCCATGCGCCGCGCCTCGGCCTCCGCGTGCGGGCCGTCGGAGCGCTGGACGCCCATGACGGCGAGCGTGTCGCCGTCGGCCAGGTCGAGCTGGACCCAGGGTCGCCCGTGGCCGAACCGGACCGACACCACCTCGGCCCACGTCACCCGCCGGGTCAGCAGGAGGTTGCGCACGGTGACGCCCTCGGCGTCGGGCACGGCCCGCACGCTCGCCTGCCGCCACAGGAACCACGCGACGAGGGCGCCGAACGCGACGATCCCGGCGAGGTCGAGCGCCGACTGCCGGTCCGGTGCTGCGCGAGGCAGCAGCACCGCGATTGCGACCATGACCGCGAGGGTGACGGCGCCCAGCACGAGCGCGACGGCGCGCGCCGCCCGGGGGCGGAACGGGCGGTGCAGGTCGGCCTCGCCCTCGCGTCCGTGCTGCCCACCCGGCGCCGACCCGGCCACGGTCAGAGCCGGCAGGCGTGGATCGACGTCACGAGGATCGCGCGCGCGCCGACGTCGTACAGCGCGTCCATGACCCGGTTGGTCTCGTCGCGCCGGACCATCGCGCGCACGGCCGCCCACTCGCGGTTGTGCAGCGGGGAGACGGTCGG
Organism: uncultured Actinotalea sp.; assembly: GCA_963521045.1. Classification (GTDB taxonomy): domain Bacteria; phylum Actinomycetota; class Actinomycetes; order Actinomycetales; family Cellulomonadaceae; genus Actinotalea. The sequence goes on along the minus strand of CAUQTR010000112.1, from coordinate 4,417 downwards.
CGACTCGAGGCCCGGGGTGATCGCGACGGCCTGGTCCACGAGCCCGAGCGGCACGTCGTAGTCCATGAGCACGTACTGGCGCGCGGTGAGGACGCCCTGCAGCCGGCGGGTGAGGACGTCCAGGCCGGTCGGCTCGTCCACGTCGCTGCGCCGCACGAGGACCGCCTCCGACCGCAGGATCGGGTCCCCGAACACCTCGAGACCGGCGGCGCGCAGCGTCGTCCCGGTCTCCACCACGTCGGCGATGACGTCCGCGACGCCCAGCTGGATCGCGGTCTCGACGGCGCCGTCGAGCCGGACGATCTCGCGCGCGGTCACGCCGTGCGCGCGCAGGTGGGCGGCGACGAGCACCGGGTAGGACGACGCGACCCGCCGTCCGCCGACCTCGCGCACCCCGGCGAGGGCCTCGCTCGCGGGTGCCGCGAACCGGAAGGTCGAGCGCGCGAACCCGAGCGGCAGGTGCTCGGTCGCGGACGAGGCCGAGTCGAGCAGCAGGTCGCGGCCGGTGATGCCCACGTCCACCGTGCCCGCGCCGACGTACACGGCGATGTCGCGGGGTCGCAGGAAGAAGAACTCGACGTCGTTGTCCGGGTCCGGCAGGACGAGCTCACGCGAGTCGCGGCGCTGGCGGTAGCCCGCCTCGCGCAGCATCTCCGCGGCCGGCTCCGACAGGGAGCCCTTGTTGGGTACGGCGATCCGGAGCATGCGAGGCGGGTCCTTGGTGCTGGGAGGGGTGCTGGGTGGGGTGCAGGCCGGCCGGTCGTGGCCCGTCAGAGGTGCGCGTAGACGTCCTCGAGCGTGAGCCCGCGCGCGAGCATGAGCACCTGCAGGTGGTAGAGCAGCTGGGAGATCTCCTCCGCGGTGCGCTCGGTGCCCTCGTGCTCGGCCGCCATCCACACCTCGGCCGCCTCCTCGACGATCTTCTTGCCGATCGCGTGGACCCCCGCGTCGAGCTCGGCGACGGTGCCGGAGCCCGCCGGGCGGGTGCTGGCCTTCTCGGCGAGCTCGGTGAACAGGGAGTCGAACGTCTTCACGACGGTAGAGCCTAGACGTCCCGCCGGTCCGGGGCCCCGGCGTCCACCGCGAGCGTCCCGGCACCTGCCGACGCGGTGACCGCCTCGGCCTGCCCCGCCCGCTGCGCTCGCAGCCACACGGTGAACCCGTAGAGGACCACGCCGCCGTAGACCGCGTAGAGGACGGCGGACGGGTAGTAGCCCGCCTGGAGCAGCAGCGGGACGCCCACCACGTCCACCGCGATCCACACGAGCCAGAACTCGGTCCACCCGCGCGCCATCCCGTAGGTCGCGAGGAGGCTGCCCGTGAAGATCCACGCATCGGCCCACGGGCCCCACGAACCGAGCGCCTGGAACACGAGCGCGGAGACGACGGTGCCGACGACGGCGCCGACGAGGAGCTGGAGCCGCCCGCGCGTCCCGGCCCAGGTGGGCACGATGGCCGGGCCGTCCCCCGCCCCCTGGGCCTGGCGCCAGCGCACCCAGCCGTAGACGGCGACCACGACGAAGAACACCTGGCGGCCGGCCTGGCCGTAGAGGTCCTTCGCCTGCGGCGTGTCGAAGACGCCGCCGAGGAAGACCGTGAAGAGCAGCACGTTGCCGACGATGCCCACCGGCCAGGCCCAGACGCGCCGGCGCATGCCACCCACCGCGGACGCGAGCCCGAACAGGTTGCCGATGATCTCGCGCCACAGGATCGGGTGGCCGGCGATCGAGAGCTGGGCGTCGAACAACCAGTCGATCATCACAGTCCCCGCAGGGCCAGCACGGTGGCGACCGCCGCCTCGGCCGCCTCGGCGCCCTTGTCCTCCGACGACCCGGGCAGGCCGGCCCGGTCGAGGGCCTGCGCCTCATCGTCGCAGGTGAGCAGCCCGAACCCGACCGGCACGCCGGTCCGGACGGCGACGTCCGTGAGCCCCTGGGTCGCGGCCGAGCAGACGTAGTCGAAGTGCGGGGTCCCGCCGCGGATCACGACGCCGAGGGCGACGACGGCGTCGACGCCGGTCCGCGCGACGCGGCCGGCCGCCACGGGAAGCTCGAACGAGCCGGGCACGCGCAGCAGTCGGACGTCGCGCACGTTCGCGGCGGCGAGGGCCCGCTCGGCGCCGGCGACCAGCCCGTCCATCACCTCGGTGTGCCAGCTCGCGGCCACGACCGTGACCCGCAGCCCGGACCCGTCCAGGGTCAGTCGTGGTGCTCCCGCTCCGCTCATCGGGCGTCCTCCTCGTGCATGGGGGTGTGGGGGTGGGTGAGCAGGTGGCCCATGGCCACCGCCTTGGTCCGCAGGTAGGCGGCGTTCTCGACCGTCCGGCCCACCTCGAGCGGCACGACCTCGTCGACGACGAGGCCGTGCGCCGCCAGGCCGGTGACCTTCGCCGGGTTGTTCGTCAGCAGACGCACGGTGGCCAGGCCGAGGTCGGCGAGGATCGCCGCGCCGGCGCCGTACTCGCGCCGGTCCGCCGGCAGCCCGAGGTCGAGGTTGGCCTCGACGGTGTCGCGGCCCGCGTCCTGCAGCGCGTAGGCGTCGATCTTCGCGAGCAGGCCGATCCCCCGGCCCTCGTGGCCGCGCAGGTAGACGACCGCGCCGCCGTCGCGCGCCACCTGCGCGAGCGAGGCGTCGAGCTGAGGGCCGCAGTCGCAGCGCAGCGACCCGAACGCGTCTCCGGTCAGGCACTCCGAGTGCACGCGGACGACCGGGACCTGGGTGGGGCGCGCGACGGCGACGGGGACCAGCGCCACGTGACCGGCGCCGGTGCGCAGGTCGCGGTAGCCGTGCACCCGGAACACGCCGTGCCGCGTCGGCAGGAGGGCCGTGCCCGTCGGGTGCACCCGCGCACGGGGCTCGACGGTCTGCTCGTCCGCGGCCACCGGGTCGTGCTCGCGCCGCCAGGCGACGAGGTCCGAGATGGTGAGCAGGACGAGACCCTCGTCCTGCGCGAGCCGGGCGGCGTCGTCCAGCCGCATCATCGTGCCGTCGTCGTGCACGAGCTCGGCGATCCCCGCGACGGGCTCGAGCCCGGCGAGGCGGCACAGGTCGACGGCCGCCTCGGTGTGCCCGCCGCGGTGCAGCACACCCCCGGGCACGGCGCGGAGCGGCAGCACGTGGCCGGGGCGGATGACGCTCTGCGGCCCGGCCGCGGGGTCGGCGAGCACGCGCAGCGTCAGGGCGCGGTCCGCCGCCGAGATGCCGGTGGTCACGCCGTCGGCGGCGTCGACCGTGACCGTGTAGGCCGTGCGGCGTGGGTCCTGGCTGCTCGGCACCATGAGCGGGAGCTCGAGCGCGTCGGCACGCGCCGACGGCATCGGGGCGCACAGGTAGCCCGACGAGTGGCGGATGGTCCACGCGACCCACTCCGTGGTCGCCGACTGCGCCGCGAGCACGACGTCGGCCTCGTTCTCCCGGTCGGGCGAGTCCGCCACGAGCACGGGGCGCCCCCGGCGCAGCTCGTCGAGCGCTTCCTCGACCGAGCCGAGGCGGATCACGGGCGCGCTCACGGCCTCGCCCCGAGCAGGCGCTCGACGTACTTGGCGATGACGTCGACCTCGAGGTTGACGGCATCCCCCGGTGCCAGCGCGCCCAGCGTCGTCGCCGCGAGCGTGGTCGGGATGAGCGAGACGCCGAACCCGGTGTCGTCGACGGCCGTGACGGTCAGGGACACCCCGCTGACCGCGATGGAGCCCTTCTCCGCGACGTAGCGCGCGAGGTCGCGCGGGAGCGCGAACAGCAGCTCGTCCCAGCGTGGGCCGGGCGTGCGCGACACCAGCGTCCCGGCCCCGTCGACGTGCCCCTGGACGAGGTGGCCGTCGAGGCGGCCGCCTGCCAGGACCGCGCGCTCGAGGTTGACGGCGGCGCCCGGGGCGAGCCCGCCGAGGGTGCTGCGGCGCAGGGTCTCGGGCATGACGTCGACGCCGAACGCGTCGCCGTCGAGATCCGTCACGGTGAGGCAGACGCCGTCCACGGCGATCGAGTCGCCCAGGCGCGTGCCGTGCGTGACGACGGCGCCGCGCAGCGTGAGCCGGGCGTCCCCCTCCCCCTGCTCGACGGCGACGACGGTGCCGATCTCCTCGACGATGCCCGTGAACATCTAGCGCTCCCGTGGTGCGGTCGGTGGTGTGGGAAGGTCGGCGGCGCTCGGTGGGTCGGTGGCGCTCGGTGGGTCGGCGACGACGAGGACGTCGGGGCCGAGGGCCCGGACCAGACGCGGGCGCAGCCGCAGGGCCGCGTCGATGGAGGCGACCCCGAGGTCGCCGACGGCTGCGGGCCCGGCGCCGAGCAGCACGGGTGCCACGTACGCGTGCACCTCGTCCACGAGCCCGGCACGCAGGAACGCCGCGGCGAGCGTCGGGCCACCCTCGACGAGCAGGTGCCGCACGTCCCGCGCCCCGAGCCGGTCGAGGACCCC
>CAUQTR010000111.1:0-6297 GCA_963521045.1 uncultured Actinotalea sp. | reverse complement strand
GGCACGGGGGTCGACGGAGGGCTGCGGGTCGGGGGCGGCGGCCTGGACGGCGTCGAGTCCGTCGGCGTCGTCGCGGGTCGAAGTGAGGAAGGCGGCAGCCGCGGGTGGCGTCGCCAGGTGCACGAGGCGGTTGTCGGCCGCGCGGCCGGTGACGCGGTGCGTGGCGCCGTCCTTGCGGCCCGAGCCCTCCGCGACGAGCACCTCGACGACGCGGCCGAGCTGTCCGGCGTTCTCCCGGGCGGACACCGCCTCCTGCAGGGCGACGAGCCGCTCGTACCGCTCCTGGACCACGGCCTTGGGCAGCTGGTCGGGCAGGTCGGCAGCCACCGTGCCGGGGCGCGGCGAGTACTGGAACGTGAAGGCCGACGTGAACCGCGACGCCTCGACGACGCGCAGGGTCTCGAGGAAGTCCTCCTCGGTCTCGCCCGGGAAGCCGACGATGATGTCGGTCGTGATCGCGGCGTCGGGCATCGCCGCCCGGACCCGCTCGAGGATGCCGAGGAACTTCTCCGACCGGTAGGAGCGCCGCATGGCCCGCAGGACGCGGTCGGAGCCCGACTGCAGCGGCATGTGCAGCTGGGGCATCACGGTCGGGGTCTCGGCCATGGCCGCGATGACGTCGTCGGTGAAGGCGGCCGGGTGCGGGGACGTGAACCGGACCCGCTCGAGGCCCGGGACGGCACCGACGGCGCGCAGCAGCTTGGCGAACGCGCCGCGGTCGCCGAACTCCACCCCGTAGCTGTTGACGTTCTGGCCGAGGAGCGTGACCTCGATCGCGCCGCCGGCGACGAGCGCCTCGACCTCGGCGAGGATCTCCCCCGGCCGGCGGTCCCGCTCCTTGCCGCGCAGGTGGGGCACGATGCAGAAGGTGCACGTGTTGTTGCAGCCGACGCTGATCGAGACCCAGCCGGCGTAGACGGACTCGCGCCGCGTGGGCAGGGTGGACGGGAACACCTGGAGCGACTCGGCGATCTCCACCTGCGCCTCGGCGTTGTGCCGCGATCGCTCGAGCAGCACCGGCAGGGCGTCGAGGTTGTGCGTCCCGAAGACGACGTCGACCCACGGCGCGCGCTCCACGATGACGGAGCGGTCCTTCTGGGCGAGGCAGCCCCCGACGGCGATCTGCATGCCGGGCCGGGCGGCCTTGACGGAGGCCAGGTGCCCGAGGTTGCCGTACAGCCGGCTCGCGGCGTTCTCCCGCACGGCGCACGTGTTGATGACGACGACGTCGGCGCGTGACGCGGCGGCGTCGGCCGCGGCCGCGGGGACGTAGCCGGCGGCCTCGAGCATCCCCGCCATGTGCTCCGAGTCGTGCACGTTCATCTGGCAGCCGAGCGTGCGGACGACGTACGTGGGGCGCAGGGCCCTCACGTCGTCGGTCGGGAGGTGTGGGAGCGTCGTCGTCATGGCCCCACCAGGGTACGGCGGCCTGCCGGAGCGCACGGACATGCCCGGCCCCGCCGCGCGCGACGCCGCCTGGGCGAACGCCCGGGGCCGGCCCGGGCGCTGCGGCAAGACGCCCCGCAGACGATCTCTTGACCGGGTGTTGCCGATCTGTGACCCGAATCGCAACACATCGGGTGGCCCGGCGACACCTCGCCCCCCTAGGTTCAGCAGATGATGACTGACTCCCCCGAACCTGACCTGGCGGTCGGGCGCAGCCCCGTCGGAGAGCCGCTGGTCGTCCTCGAGCACGTCGACAAGCACTTCGGTGCCCTGCACGTGCTCCGCGGCATCGACCTCACGGTCCACCGCGGCGAGGTCGTCGTGGTCATCGGGCCGTCGGGCTCGGGCAAGTCCACGCTCTGCCGGGCCATCAACCGGCTCGAGACGATCGACTCCGGGACCATCGCGATCGACGGCCAGCCGCTCCCGGCCGAGGGCAAGGCCCTCGCCCGGCTGCGTGCGGACGTCGGCATGGTCTTCCAGTCGTTCAACCTCTTCGCCCACAAGACCGTGCTCGAGAACGTCACGCTCGGCCCGATCAAGGCCAAGGGGATGCGCAAGGACGAGGCCCGCACGCTCGCCCTGAGCCTGCTTGAGCGCGTCGGCGTCGCCAACCAGGCCGACAAGCTGCCGGCCCAGCTCTCGGGCGGGCAGCAGCAGCGGGTCGCGATCGCGCGCGCCCTCGCGATGAAGCCGAAGGTCATGCTCTTCGACGAGCCGACGTCGGCGCTCGACCCCGAGATGATCAACGAGGTCCTCGACGTCATGGTCTCGCTCGCCGCGGACGGCATGACGATGATCGTCGTCACGCACGAGATGGGCTTCGCCCGGAAGGCGGCGCACCGCGTCGTGTTCATGGACGGCGGCCAGATCGTCGAGGAGGCCGACCCCGAGACCTTCTTCACCGCGCCCCGCAGCGACCGGGCCAAGGACTTCCTGTCCAAGATCCTCACCCACTGAGCCGCACGCGACGGGCGCACGACCAGTGCGGCAGCCGCAGACCTGACCGACCAGCTCACGCCCCCAGACCGGGGGCACGACAGAAGGGACGACCCCATGCGCTCACGGAGAGGAGCGGTCGCGGTTCTCGCCGCGATGACGCTCGCACTGACCGCCTGTGCTGCCGACGCGGAGCCGGAGCCGGAGGCCCCCGAGGACACCGCGGGCACCGAGGAGGAGCCGGCCGGGGAGACCGCGGACTTCCCCGAGGGCTCCACGATGGCCGAGCTGGCGGAGGCCGGCTCGATCACCATCGGCACGAAGTTCGACCAGCCGCTGTTCGGGCTCGTCGGGCCCGACGGCGTGCCGCAGGGCTTCGACGTCGAGATCGCCAAGCTCATCGCGGGCGAGCTCGGCATCGAGGAGGACGGCATCGAGTGGGTCGAGACCATCTCGGCCAACCGCGAGTCGTTCATCGAGACCGACCAGGTCGACATCGTGGTCGCGACGTACACGATCAACGACGACCGCAAGGAGCGGATCTCCTTCGCCGGGCCGTACTACGAGGCCGGCCAGTCGATCCTCACGCTCGCCGAGAACGAGGACATCCAGGGACCTGACGACCTCGCGGGCAAGAAGGTCTGCACGGTCTCCGGCTCCACGCCCGAGAAGAACCTGCTCGAGAACTACCCCGACGCGGAGGTCGTGCCCTTCGGCACGTACGCCGAGTGCATCGACCCGCTGCGCAACGGGCAGGTCGACGCCGTGAGCACGGACAACGTCATCCTCGCGGGCTTCGCTGCCGACAACGACGACCTCGAGGTGCGGGGCGACCCGTTCACGGAGGAGCCGTACGGCATCGGGCTCGCCAAGGACGACACCGACTTCCGGATGTGGATCAACGACGTGCTCGAGGCCGCGTACGAGGACGGTCGCTGGACCACCGCCTGGGAGGACACGGCCGGCAGCGTGCTGCCCACGCCCGAGCCGCCGGCAGTCGACCGCTACTGACCCCACCCGGGCCGGTCGCACGACCGCCTGACCGACGGCGGACGCCCCGCCCGCCGCACCCCGCGCACCACGCGCGGGTGCGGCGGGCGGAGTGCCGCACCCCGACCCCGAGGAGCCGTCCGCGTGGACGTGATCGTCGACAACCTGCCGACGTACCTGCAGGGCTTCGCCACGACGCTGCGCCTGACGCTGTACTCGGGTGCGCTCGCGCTCGCCGCGGGCCTCGTGCTCGCCGCCCTGCGGGTGTCACCGCTGCGGCCGTTGCGGGCCGCCTCCGCCGCCTACGTCGAGGTGCTGCGCAACACGCCGCTGACGCTCGTGTTCTTCGGGCTCGTCTTCGTCGCCCCGCGATTCGGGCTGATCACCCCCCTCGGCTTCTGGACCGCCGTCCTCTGCCTCGCCGCATACACCTCGGCGTTCGTCGCCGAGGCGCTCCGGTCCGGCATCAACAGCGTCGGCGTCGGGCAGGCCGAGGCCGCCCGCGCGATCGGGCTCACCTTCGGGCAGACGCTCAGCGCCGTGGTGCTGCCCCAGGCCGTGCGCAGCGTCATCCCGCCGCTGATCAACGTCTTCATCGCGCTCGCGAAGAACACCTCCGTGGCCGCCGGCTTCGCCGTCGTCGAGCTGATGGGCACCGGGCGCCGGCTCGGCACCGCCAACGCTGCCGACAGCCTCTGGGTGCTCGTGGGTGTCGCCGTCTTCTACCTCCTGATCACCATCCCGCTGGGTCTGATCGCCGGCACCGTCGAGCGGAAGGTGGCGTTCTCGCGATGAGTGCCGTTCTCTACGACGCCCCCGGGCCGGTCGCGCGCCGTCGCGAGCTGGTCGGCTCGGTCGTGGGCGTGATCGTCCTGCTCGGCCTCGTCGGCCTGGGCATCTGGTTCGCCGCGGGCAAGGGCGTCTTCGGCGCCGATCGGTGGGACGTGCTCTACGACCCGCCCAAGAACCAGTCCGCAGCCGACGTGTGGAACTTCATGGTCGTCCGGGGCCTGGGCGCGACGCTGCGGGCCGCTGCGGTCGCCGCCCCGCTCGCGCTCGTCCTCGGTCTCGTCCTCGCGCTCCTGCGCACCGCACGGCACGCCGCCGTGCGTGTCCCCGCGATGGTCGTCATCGAGCTGTTCCGCGGCCTGCCCGTGCTGCTGATGATGTTCTTCGGCCTCATCGGGTTCGGCTGGGACGCCTTCGGCGCCGTCGTGTTCGGCCTGACCGTCTACAACATGGCCATCATCGCGGAGATCCTGCGCGCCGGGCTCGCGGCCCTGCCCAAGGGTCAGGCCGAGGCCGCGTACGCCGTCGGCCTCACACGTCGCCAGACGCTGCTCGCGGTGCTGCTCCCCCAGGCGGTGCGCACCATGCTCCCGAGCCTCATCGCCCAGCTGATCGTGCTGCTCAAGGACTCGTCGCTCGGCTTCATCGTCGGCTACGCCGAGCTGCTCAAGTCGATCCAGAACAACGCCCAGTTCTTCGGCAACAACTACTACGTGGCGCTCTTCGTGGTCGGTGCCGGCATCTACCTCGCCGTGAACCTGTCGCTGTCGTGGCTGGCCCGCTGGATCCAGCGCCGCACCACGCGGACGTCGGCCACGCCCCAGGCGGTCGACGTGCTGAGCACGCAGTCGGTCGCCAGCCACGGCGCCGGTCACGGCGGCGTCTGAGGACGACACCGCTGGCCCCACGACGCGGGCCGTCGGGCGGTTCGGGAGCGACCGGCCCGCCCGACGTCAGCCGGCTGTCGCGCTCGCCCGCAGCTCGCGGACGACGGTCACCGTGATCTCACCCGGGTAGCTGAGGTCCTTCTCGATCTGGCGGGCGAGCGCCGTCGCCAGACCGGGAAGCGCCGCGTCGTCCACCACCTCGGGCTCCACCACGACGCGCACCTCGCGCCCGGCCGCCATCGCGACCGCCCGGCGCACGCCGTCGTGCGCCACCACCAGCCGCTCGAGCGAGTCCATGCGCTCGATGTACTGGTCGAGCTCCTCCCGGCGCGCCCCCGGTCGCGCCGCGGAGCACGTGTCGGCGGCTTGCACGAGGACGGCCTCGACCGACTCCATCGGGACCTCGTCGTGGTGCGCCGCGATCGCGTTGACGACGACGGCGGACTCGCCGTTGCGGCGCGCGAGGTCGGCTCCGACGAGCGCGTGCGTCCCGCCGACCTCCGCGGTGAGGGCCTTGCCGATGTCGTGCAGGAGCGCCGCACGCCGGGCGACCTCCGCGTCGGCGCCGATCTCGGCCGCCATGAGCCCTGCGATGTGGGCACTCTCCACGAGATGCGCGAGGACGTTCTGGCCGTAGCTCGTGCGCAGGCGCAGCCGGCCCAGCGTCGCCGTGAGCTCGGCGGACAGACCGCGCACGCCGGCCTGCTCCGCCGCCTCGTCGCCCGCCGCCGAGGCGCGCTCGTCGGCGCCGGCCTGGGCCTGGGCGTACGCGATCTCGATGCGCTGGGGGTGGATGCGACCGTCGGCCAGGAGGGCCTCGAGCGTCACGGCGGCGACCTCACGGCGCTCGGCGTCGAAGCTCGAGAGCGTCACCGAGTCGGAGGAGTCGTCGATGATCACGTTGACGCCGGTGAGGGCCTCGAAGGTGCGGATGTTCCGTCCCTCCTTGCCGATGATGCGGCCCTTCATCTCCTCCGCCGGCAGCGGCAGCACCGTGACGACGCTCTGCGCACTGGTGGGTCCGGCGACGCGCTGGACGGCTGTGGCCACCACTGCCCGGGCCCGCTCGTCGGCGATCTTGCGTGCCCTGGCCTCGATACGCCGCACTGCCGCTGCCGCATCGTGCGTCGCCCGCTCGGTCGCCAGCCGGACCTGCTCGGCGCGTGCCTCGTCGGACGACAGGCCGCTCATCGCCTCGAGCGCCGCCGCCACCTCGGCCTCCGCCTCGCGCCGGACGCGTGCGGCC
>CAUQTR010000110.1:0-6298 GCA_963521045.1 uncultured Actinotalea sp. | reverse complement strand
GGCCGTCGCCGCGGCGCACCCAGGCGAGGCCGCCGTCGGCGGGCAGCAGCTCGAGCAGGTCGGCCGGCATGGACGCGGGGTCGACGGCGACCGTTCGGGACACGAGCGGGAGCGCGAGGGTCGCGAGGGTCGCGCGTGCGTCAGGGGACTCGACGGCGGCGTCGGGGTCGCCGGCCGAGCGGGCGTGGTTCGGGCTCATCGTCCACCAGCGTAGGACGCGCGCGGGTCACCGGCCGCGGCGGGGCCCGGCGCGTGACCCTGCCGGAACCCCTGCGAGGATGGGCCCATGCCCCGCGCCAGCCTGGACAAGCAGCCGCACGAGGTCGCCGCGATGTTCGACCACATCGCGCACCGCTACGACCTGACCAACGACGTCATCTCGCTGGGCCAGGACCGTCGGTGGCGGACCGCGACGATCCGCGCCGTCGACGCGTGGCCCGGGGAGACGGTGCTCGACCTCGCCGCCGGCACCGGCACGTCGAGCGAGCCGTTCGACGCGGCGGGCGTGCGGGTGGTCCCGTGCGACTTCTCGGTCGGGATGCTGCAGGTGGGCAAGGAGCGTCGCCCGGACCTGCCGTTCACCGCCGGGGACGCGACCCGCCTGCCGTTCGCCGACGCGTCCTTCGACGCCGTGACCATCTCGTTCGGGCTGCGCAACGTGGTGGACACCGCCGGTGCGCTCGCCGAGATGCTCCGGGTGACCCGGCCCGGCGGACGCCTCGTCGTGTGCGAGTTCTCGCGCCCGACCTGGGCCCCGTTCCGGACGCTCTACACCGAGTACCTCATGCGTGCGCTGCCGCCCGTGGCACGGGCCGTCTCCAAGGAGCCGGACGCGTACGTCTACCTCGCCGAGTCCATCCGGGAGTGGCCGGACCAGGCCGCGCTCGGCGCGCTGATGCGTCGAGCGGGCTGGGCGGACGTCGCCTACCGCAACCTCAGCGGCGGGATCGTGGCCCTCCACCGCGGGACCCGGCCGGCCGACGCACCGGTCGCCCCGGAGGCAAGGTAAGCCTCAGCAGACATGCCCTGGGGCCGCAGTTAGACTTGGCCGATCCAGGTAGTGAAAGACTTCACAAGATGAGCCTTCACAGGACTGGCCGGTCACGAGGATGAGGCAGGGCGTGGGCACGCAGCGGGTGGACGACGACGCGGACGTCATCGTCGTCGGCGCCGGTCCGGCCGGCTCGACCGCCGCCTACTACCTCGCCGTCGCCGGTCTCGACGTCCTCGTCCTGGAGAAGACGGCGTTCCCGCGCGAGAAGGTCTGCGGCGACGGGTTCACGCCGCGATCGGTGCGCGAGCTGGTCGCCATGGGCGTGCCCATGCGCGAGGAGGACGGCTGGATCCGCAACAAGGGGCTGCGCGTCTACGGCGGCGGCCACCGGATCGAGCTCCCGTGGCCCGAGACCGACTCCTTCCCGAGCTACGGGGTGAGCCGCACCCGCAAGGACTTCGACGACACGCTCGCCCGCCACGCGCGCGCCGCGGGCGCGAAGATCGTCGAGCAGATGAACGTGACCGGGCCCGTGCTGCACGAGCGGACCGGGCGGGTCGTGGGCGTGACCGCGCGTCCCGTGGACGACGCGGGTCGCCGCGCGGGTGACGAGGTCACCTACCGCGCGCCCGTGGTGATCGCGGCCGACGGCGTCTCCGCGCGTCTCGCGCTCGCGCTCGGCATCGAGAAGAACCCGAACCGCCCCATGGGCGTCGCCGTCCGGACGTACTACCGCACGCCCCGGCACGACGACGACTGGATGGAGAGCTGGCTCGAGCTGTGGGACGGCGAGCCCGGCCGGTCGAACCTCATGCCCGGCTACGGCTGGATCTTCGGCCTCGGCGACGGCACCGCCAACGTCGGGCTCGGCTCGGTCAGCTCGCGCGCCACGGCCACGAAGATCGACTACAAGGACCTGCTCCAGCGCTGGGTCGCGAACACGCCCGCCGAGTGGGGCTTCACGCCCGAGAACCAGGTCGGTCCGGTCCGCAGCGCGGCGCTGCCGATGGGCTTCAACCGCAAGCCGCACTACACGCGCGGCATGCTCCTGGTCGGGGACGCGGGCGGCATGGTGAGCCCGTTCAACGGCGAGGGCATCGCCTACGCCATGCAGGCGGCGCGGCGGGCGGCCGAGGTCGTCGCCCAGGCGAAGAGCCGCACGACGGCGGCCGAGCGCGAGCGCACGCTGGCGAGCTACCCGCGCGTCATGGCGGACGAGCTGGGCGGCTACTACACGCTCGGGCGCGTCTTCGTGAAGCTCATCGAGCACCCCGAGGTCATGCGCGTGTGCACGCGCTACGGTCTCCCGCGGCCGGCCCTGATGCGCCTGACCCTCAAGCTGCTGTCCGACGTCTGGGAGCCGCGCGGCGGCGACCTGTCCGACCGCTTCATCGCCGCGCTGACCCGGATTGCGCCGGCCGCATGACCCGACGACACTCGGCGGAGGCCACGGAGGCCGCGACGCCACCGGACCGGAGGGCCCGATGACCAACCCGTACGTCCCGATCCTGGCCCTCATGGGCGTGGCCGCGGTCCTCGCGCTCGGCGGTGTGGGCGCCAGCTGGATCATCGGCCCGCGGCGCTACAACCGCGCCAAGCTCGAGCCGTACGAGTGCGGCATCGACCCGACGCCGGGCGCCGTCGGGGGCGGCCGCTTCCCGATCAAGTACTACCTCGTCGCGATGACCTTCATCATCTTCGACATCGAGGTCGTCTTCATGTACCCCTGGGCGGTCGCGTTCCGCGAGCTCGCGCTCTTCGGGGTCGTCGCGATGATGACCTTCCTCGTGCTGATCACGGTGCCGTTCGTCTACGAGTGGCGCCGCGGCGGGTTCGAGTGGGACTGACCGCCCGACCGCTGACCGTCGCGCGGCCCCCGGCCGCCGCGAACCGAGCTGACTGAGAGGAGGGGAGCCATGGGCATCGAAGAAGCACCGTCCGGCTTCCTGCTGGCCTCCATCGAGGACCTCGCGGGCCTGATCCGCAAGGCGTCGCTGTGGCCGGTGACGTTCGGCCTGGCCTGCTGCGCCATCGAGATGATGGCCGCCGGCACGGCGCGCTACGACCTCTCCCGCTTCGGCATGGAGGTCTTCCGCGCCTCGCCGCGCCAGGCCGACCTCATGATCGTCGCGGGCCGCGTGAGCCAGAAGATGGCCCCGGTCGTGCGTCAGGTCTACGACCAGATGTCCGAGCCCAAGTGGGTGCTCTCGATGGGCGTGTGCGCGTCGTCGGGCGGCATGTTCAACAACTACGCGATCGTGCAGGGCGTCGACCACATCGTTCCCGTCGACATCTACCTGCCGGGCTGCCCCCCGCGCCCGGAGATGCTCATCAACGCGATCCTCGCGCTGCACGAGCAGATCCGGGAGTCCCCGCTGGGCGTCAACCGCGAGGAGGCCGCGCGCGCGGCCGAGGCGGCTGCGCTCGAGGCCACCCCGACGTCCCAGATGAAGGGCCTGCTGCGGTGAGTCAGACCCCGGGCGCCCCCGGCGCCGCTGCCGGCGAGCCGGCGGAGAAGAAGGATGCGGCTGCGGCCGTCAAGGGTGTGCCCGTCGTGGGCGACCAGACGTCCGCGACGCCGCAGGGCCACACCGAGACCGCCCAGGAGACCGGGTCGCAGCACGTGCCCGCGCCGCTGGGCGCCGCGCACCCGCAGCTCGAGATCGTCGCGGTGCGCGAGGGCATGTTCGGCACGAAGGACGGCGGCGACACCTCCGGCTTCGGCGGGCTCGTCCAGACGATCGCGATGCCGAGCCCGAGCGAGCGCCCGTACGGCGGGTGGTTCGACGAGGTCGTCGACATCCTCGCCGAGGTGCTCGAGGAGGGCGGCACGCCGTTCGACGCGGCGGTCGAGAAGGTCGTCGTCGACCGCGGCGAGCTGACGCTCCACGTGCGCCGCGAGCACATCGTCACGGTGTGCCAGGCGCTCCGCGACGACCAGGACCTGCGCTTCGAGCTCGGCCTCGGCGTCTCGGGCGTGCACTACCCGCAGGACGCGGGGCGCGAGCTGCACGCGATCTACCAGCTGCGGTCCGTCACCCACCGCCGCGCGCTGCGCCTCGAGGTCGCGGTGGCGGACGCCGACCCGCACATCCCCTCGACCGTCTCGGTCTACCCGGGCCACGACTGGCACGAGCGCGAGACCTGGGACTTCTTCGGCATCGTGTTCGACGGCCACCCCGGCCTCGCGCGGATCCAGATGCCCGACGACTGGCCGGGGCACCCCCAGCGCAAGGACTACCCGCTCGGCGGGATCCCGGTGGAGTACAAGGGCGCGAGCATCCCGCCGCCCGACGAGCGGAGGTCGTACAGCTGATGGCCACGTCACAGACCCCCCACGCCAGCCCGCACATCGTCGACGGGGCGACCGAGGGCGTCCCGAGCTTCGAGGCGTCCGGCGGCGACTGGTCCGAGATCGCCGAGGAGGCAGCTCGCCTCGGCGAGGAGCGCATCGTCGTCAACATGGGCCCGCAGCACCCGTCGACCCACGGCGTGCTCCGGCTCATGCTCGAGATCGACGGCGAGACGGTGACCGAGGCCCGCTGCGGCATCGGCTACCTGCACACCGGCATCGAGAAGAACATGGAGTACCGCACCTGGGTGCAGGGCCCCACGTTCTGCACCCGGATGGACTACCTGGCCAACATGTTCCAGGAGACGGCGTACTGCCTCGCCGTCGAGAAGCTGCTCGGGATCACGGACGACATCCCGGAGCGCGCCACCGTCATCCGCGTGATGATGATGGAGTTGCAGCGGGTCTCGTCCCACCTCGTGTGCCTCGCCACCGGGGGCAACGAGCTCGGTGCGACCACCGTGATGATCCTCGGCTTCACGGCCCGCGAGGAGATCCTCAAGATCTTCGAGCTGGTGACGGGCCTGCGGATGAACATGGCGTACGTCCGTCCCGGCGGCGTCGCGCAGGACATCCCGCCGGGCGCGCTGGACACCGTCCGCGAGGCCATCCCGGTGATCAAGGACTACATCCGCCAGCTCGGCGACCTCATGCTCGCCAACCCCATCTACAAGGGGCGCACGGTCGACGTCGGCCACCTGGGGCTCGCCGGCTGCATGGCGCTCGGGATCACGGGCCCGGTGCTGCGCTCCGCGGGCCTGCCCTACGACGTGCGCAAGGACGACCCCTACTGCGGCTACGAGACCTACGACTTCGAGGTCCCGACGTCCACCGACGCGGACTCCTACTCCCGCACGGTGCTGCGGATGGAGGAGTGCTACCAGTCGCTGCGCATCGTCGAGCAGGCCGCGGACCGGCTCCAGGCCATGGGCCCGGGCCCGGTCATGGTGGCCGACAAGAAGATCGCCTGGCCGGCGCAGCTCGCCATCGGCTCCGACGGCATGGGCAACTCGCTCGACCACATCAAGGAGATCATGGGCACCTCCATGGAGGCCCTGATCCACCACTTCAAGCTGGTCACCGAGGGCTTCCGGGTCCCCGCGGGCCAGGTGTTCCAGACCGTCGAGCACCCGCGCGGCGAGCTGGGCGTTCACCTCGTCTCCGACGGCGGCACGAGGCCGTACCGGGCGCACTTCCGCGACCCGTCCTTCAACAACCTGCAGGCCGTGTCCCTGATGTGCGAGGGCGGCCAGGTGGCCGACGTCGTCGTCGCGGTGGCCGCGCTCGACCCTGTGCTGGGAGGGGTGGACCGCTGATGGCCACCACGACGTACGAGCCCTACGAGGGCGCGAAGCTCGAGCGGCTCGAGCGGGACGCCGCCACGGCGACGGCCCGGTACCCGGACCCGCGCTCGGCGCTGCTGCCGCTGCTGCACCTCGTGCAGTCCGAGGACGGCTACGTCAGCCCGGACGGCATCCAGTTCTGCGCCCGCACCCTGGGCCTGAGCACGGCCGAGGTCTCCGCGGTCGCGACGTTCTACACGCAGTACAAGCGCCACCCCAACGGCGAGTACACCGTCGGCGTCTGCACGAACACGCTGTGCGCCGTCATGGGCGGCGACGCGATCTACGACGAGCTGTCCGAGCACCTCGGCGTCGGCCACGACGAGACCACGCCCGACGGCGCCATCACGCTCGAGCGGGTCGAGTGCAACGCGGCCTGCGACTACGCGCCGGTGGTGATGGTCAACTGGGAGTTCTTCGACAACCAGACCCCCGCGAGCGCCAAGGACGTCGTCGACCGGCTGCGGGCCGGCGAGGCCGTCGCGCCGACGCGCGGCGCGGCCTCGGTGTGCTCCTTCAAGCAGATGTCCCGCGTGCTCGCCGGCTTCTCCGACGGCCGCGCCGACGAGGGCGTGGGCGCCGGCCCGGCGACGCTGGCCGGGACCCGGC
>CAUQTR010000109.1:0-6358 GCA_963521045.1 uncultured Actinotalea sp. | reverse complement strand
GCCCTCGCGCGCGTGGTGAGCTCGGCTGCCCCGCCGCTGCAGGTCGCGCTGGCCCGTCCCGAGGCCCAGGCCGAGCTGCTGCAGGTGGCGAGCCGGGTTGACGCAGGGACGTTCGGGCGTACGGCCGCCCGGATCGCGGCGAGGCTGGACCCGGCAGGGCTCGAGCGCACCCACCAGGCCCAGCGCGCAGCGCGCTACCTGCACGTGACCGACGCCACTGACGGGACGCGGATCAGCGGCCTGGTCGACCGGATGGCCGGCCACCGGCTGCGCCTCGCGCTGGAGGCAGTCAGCCCTCGACCGGGCCAGGACGACGAGCGCACCGCCGAGCAGCGCCGCGCCGACGCCCTGGACGTCCTCGCCGAGACCGTCCTGGCCGACCCCCGCACCAGCAGCGGCGCCGCCGTACGACCCCACGTCTCCTTCCACCTGACCGAGACCACCTGGGCCGCGATGCGCGCCACGCGCCTCGGGCGCAACGGGCGCGGTCGCCGAGCCTGGGCCCCGACCGGCCCGGCCACGGACCTGGCCGCAGACCCGGCCACCGGCCCGCTCGCCGACACCGAGCCGGTCACCCTCGACGACGGCACCCCCGTACCACCCAACGAGATCGCCCGCGCCCTGTGCGACTGCGAGCTCACCCGCATCGTCCTGGACGCCGACAGCCTCCCCCTGGACATCGGCCGCACCCGACGCACCTACACCGGACCCCACCGCCGCGCCGTCATCGCCCGCGACCGCGGCTGCGCCTGGGCCGGCTGCCACACCGAAGCACGCTGGTGCCAGGTCCACCACATCCGCTGGTGGGACCGCGACGACGGCCCCACCTCCATCGACAACGGCGTCCTGCTCTGCTCCCACCACCACCACGAGGTCCACCGACGCGACCTCACGATCACCCGGGCAGCGCCCACCGGACGACGGCCACGGCATGGGTTACCGCATCACCGACCCGGGCGGGCGGGTCGTGGCTCAGCCGGCCACCGCACCGGCGCGGGTGCCGGGGGTCGGGGTCGTGCCTGGAGGCGGGGCGGCGGTGCTGGCCGAGTCCGTGTCGGACCCACCTGGGACGGTGACGGCATGGACCCCTTGATCACCCTCACGACCCTGCTGCTCGGCCTCGTCGCGGGCTGGCTCGTCGCGACCGTGCGCGGTGCGCGGCGGGTGGCACGCGCGGAGAGCGGGCTGGCTCAGGCGCGGGCCGACCTGGCGGCCGAGCGACGGCTGGCCGGCGAGCGCGCGGCGATGGCCGAGCGTGAGCGTGCGCAGCTCGACGAGCACTTCCGTGCGCTGGCGGCCGACGCGCTGGCGTCCAACAACGAGCAGTTCCTCGCCCTGGCGGACCAGCGCCTCGCGGCGAGCCATCAGGTCCAGGTCGGTGAGCTCGTCCAGCGGGAGCGCGCGGTCAAGGCGCTGGTGGAACCCATCGCCCAGGTGCTCGACCAGATCCGTGCGGAGATGACGACGGCCGAGCAGCAGCGCGCCTCGGGCGGCGCCGCCCTCGCCGAGCAGGTGCGGGCCATGCGTGAGACGTCCGAGCTGCTGCGCGGCGAGACGAGCCAGCTCGTCACGGCCCTGCGGTCGTCCCAGGTGCGCGGGCGGTGGGGTGAGCTCCAGCTGCGCCGGGTGGTCGAGGCGGCCGGGATGCTCGAGCACGTGGACTTCGTCGAGCAGGCGGGCGTCCGGACGGACGACGGCCTGAAGCGGCCCGACCTGGTGGTCCGCCTCGGCGGGGGCAAGCACGTGGTGGTCGACGCCAAGGTCGCCTTCCTCGGCTACCTCGACGCCGTGCAGGCGACCGACGACACCGTGCGGCGCCAGCGCATGGCGGCCCACGCCCGTCACCTGCGCAAGCACGTGGACGACCTCGCGGGCAAGCAGTACTGGGAGCACCTCACGCCCGCGCCCGAGTTCGTCGTGATGTTCGTGCCTGCAGAGCCGTTCCTGCACGCCGCGCTCGAGGTCGACCCCGCGCTCTACGAGTACGCGATGGAACGCAACGTCGTGCTCGCGACGCCGATGACGCTCGTCGCGCTCCTGCGGAGCATCGCGTACGGCTGGCGGCAGGAGGCGCTCGCGGCCAACGCGCAGGAGGTCCTCACGCTCGGACGCGAGCTGCACGGCCGGCTCGCGACGCTCGGCGGACACGTGACGCGCCTGGGGCGGCAGCTGGACGGGGCCGTCCGCGCGTACAACGACTCCGTGAGCTCGCTCGAGTCGCGCGTGCTCGTGAGCGCCCGGCGGCTGGCCGAGCTCAAGGTCACCGACGACGAGCTCGAGGCGCCGCCGCAGGTCGACCGCACCACGCGGCAGGTCCAGGCACCCGAGCTCGTCGCGTCGGACGGTCAACGCGTCGTCGCGATCGAGGACGTGCTGGGCTTCGACGACGCCACGGGATGACGCGTGCAGGTCACGACGCTACGGGCGACGCGCGCAGGTCGGACGGGACGACGTCAGGTCGGGCGGCCGTAGGCCTCGAGCAGCCGGAGCCAGATCTCGCTGATCGTCGGGTACGCCGGGACCGCGTGCCACAGCCGGTCGATCGTGACCTCCCCGACGACGGCGACGGTCGCGGCGTGCAGCAGCTCGGCGACGTCCTGGCCGACGAACGTCGCTCCCACGACCACCCGACGGTCCTCGTCCACGACCATCTTCGCGCGGCCGGTGTAGCCGTCCGCATGCAGCGCCGCCCCCGCCACGGCGCCCAGGTCGTACTCGACGGCGCGGACGTTCAGCCCACGCTCGCGCGCGCTCGCCTCGGTGAGGCCGACGCTCGCGACCTCCGGGTCGGAGAAGACCACGTGCGGCACCGCGGCGTGGTCCGCCGTGGCCGCGTTCGCTCCCCACGGCCCGTCGGCGACCGGACGGCCCTGAAGTCGCGCCGCGATCGCCTCACCCGCGGCGCGCGCCTGGTACTTGCCCTGGTGCGTGAGCAGAGCGCGGCCGTTGACGTCGCCCACGGCGTAGAGCCAGTCGGTGCCGTGGACGAGCATCGTCTCGTCGACCTCCAGGCGGGCGGCGGGGTCGAGACCGAGCACCTCGAGGCCGAGGTCACCGGTGTTCGGGCGACGCCCCGTGGAGACGAGGATCTCCTCGGCCCGGATCACCGTCCCGTCCCCGAGCGCGACATCGACGATCCCGTCGGCGCCTCGGTCGACGCGCGCGGGTGTGACGCCGAGGCGCACCTCGACCCCCTCCGCGACCAACGCGTCGGCGAGCAGCTCCCCGACGAAGGGCTCCTCGTGGGTGAGGATGCCGCTGCGGGGCAGGAGGGTGACGCGCGACCCGAGGGACGCGTACGCGAACGCGAGCTCGGTCCCGGCGACCCCGCCTCCGAGGATGACCAGTCGCTCCGGGACGTGGTCGGCCGCCGTGGCCTCGCGGGTGCCCCAGGGCGCCGTCGCCGCGAGGCCGGGGATGTCGGGCAGGACCGGGACGGAACCTGTGGCGAGCGCGACCGCCTTGGCCGAGTACGTGCGGTCGCCGACGATCACCTGCCCCGGGCCGGCGATCCGACCGCGGCCTCGGACCAGGTCGATGCCCGCGGACCCGAGCCACTCCACCTGACCGTCGTCGTGCCAGTCGGAGGTGAACGAGGTGCGCCGGGCCAGGACGGCCGACGCGTCGACGGCCTCCCCCACGACCTCGCGGGCACCCGCGAGCCGCCGGGCCGCACGGAGCGCGTGACCGCTGCGCAGGAGCGCCTTGGACGGCATGCACGCCCAGTACGAGCACTCACCGCCGACCAGCTCCGCCTCGACGATCGCCGCCCGCACCCCGCGCTTCGTGGCGTAGTCGGCGACGTTCTCGCCGACCGGGCCGGCGCCCACGACGATCAGGTCGTAGTCGTGAGTCGTCTCGACGTCGGTCATCGGGCCCTCCGCAGGAGCGCGCCCCGGCGGCCGGCCGAGGCAGGGAACACGGTCACCCGGAGGATCGCACGGCCCTGACCCGGGCGTCAGCCGACGGGGGCGCCGCAGGGTCGCAGGCAGGGTCGCGCCTAGCGTCCCGGGCGTCGGACCGGAGGCACCGAGCCGGGAGTCAGACCGGCTCGACCGCGATCGGGCGGCGGGGCCCCCGGGTCGGCCGCGGCGGCGCCTGGCCAGCCGCCTTGAGGTCGGCGCGCAGCTCGCGCGGCAGGGAGAACATGAGGTCCTCCGTCGCGGTCCGGACCTCCTCGACGTCGCCGAAGCCGTGCTCGGCGAGCCGGTCCAGCACGTCGCGCACGAGGATCTCGGGCACCGACGCGCCCGACGTGACGCCGACCGTCGTGGCGCCCTCGAGCCAGGCCGGGTCGATCTCGACGGCGCGGTCGATCCGGTACGACGTCCGGGCTCCCGCGTCGAGCGCGACCTCGACCAGCCGGACCGAGTTCGAGGAGTTCGCGGACCCGACGACGATCACGACGTCGCACGCCGGGGCGAGCTTCTTCACCGCGACCTGGCGGTTCTGGGTGGCGTAGCAGATGTCGTCGCTCGGTGGGTCCTGCAGCGACGGGAACCGCTCGCGCAGCCGCCGCACCGTCTCCATCGTCTCGTCGACCGAGAGCGTGGTCTGCGAGAGCCACACGACCTTGTCCGGGTCCCGCACCACCACGTGGTCGACGTCGTCGGGCGAGTTGACGACCTGGATGTGCTCCGGCGCCTCACCGGCGGTGCCCTCGACCTCCTCGTGGCCGTCGTGGCCGATGAGGAGGATGTCGAAGTCGTCGCTCGCGAAGCGCACGGCCTCCTTGTGCACCTTCGTCACCAGCGGGCAGGTCGCGTCGATCGTCTGGAGGGACCGCGCCGCCGCGGCCGCGTGGACGGCAGGTGAGACGCCGTGCGCGGAGAAGACCACACGGGCACCCTCGGGAACCTCGTCCGTCTCGTCGACGAACACGGCACCGCGGCCGGAGAGCGTCTCGACGACGTACTTGTTGTGGACGATCTCCTTGCGCACGTACACCGGCGCCCCGTAGTGCTCGAGCGCCTTCTCGACGGCGATGACCGCCCGGTCGACGCCGGCGCAGTAGCCGCGGGGGGCCGCGAGGAGCACACGCTTCGCAGCGGTCGAGGAGGGGGTCACCCGGTCAGTCTACGAAACGTGTCGTCGGGGGCCGCGCCGGGGTGGCGGTCTGCGCTGACAGCGGAACGTGACCCTCGACACGGGAACGGGGCGGGACCGGGCGAGCGACCGGACGAGCCGGCCGGGTCGCCGGGCCACCGGAGGGTGGTCTCGCCGCGGGGTGGCAGGCTGGGGGACGTGACCGAGCAGGCAGTGACGCGTCAGGGGCCGGGTGCGTCGGACGCCCCGGCCGCGCGGCAGCCGCTCCCCCGCAAGGCGCTCGAGACGACGCCGGCGCGGCCCTGGCCCGTGCGCCACCTGTCCGCCCGCATCGGGGAGTACGTCCACCGGATGCCGGGCGTCTGGGTCGAGGGCCAGGTCGTCCAGCTCAACCGGCGGCCCGGCGCGGCCCTGGCCTTCCTCACGTTGCGGGACACGGACGCGGACGTCTCGCTCCCGGTCAGCCTGCACGCGCGCGTGCTCGACGCCGCGGCCACGACGATCAGCGAAGGTGACCACGTCGTCGTGCACGTGACCCCCCGGTTCTGGGCCAAGCGCGGCACGCTCCAGATGGAGGCCGACGAGATCCGCGCCGTCGGCCTCGGCGACCTGCTCGCCCGGATCGAGCACCTGCGCCGGCTCCTGGGTGCCGAGGGCCTGTTCGACGCCTCGCGCAAGAAGCCCCTGCCGTTCCTGCCCGCGGTCGTCGGCCTCGTGTGCGGCCGCGAGTCCAAGGCGGAGCACGACGTCGTCGTCAACGCGCGGGCGCGCTGGCCCCAGGTGCGGTTCGAGATCCGCGAGGTGGCCGTGCAGGGCCTGCGCGCCGTGCCCGAGGTCGGTGCCGCGATCGCCGAGCTCGACGCCCGTCCGGACGTCGAGGTCATCGTCGTCGCGCGCGGCGGCGGCTCCGTCGAGGACCTTCTCCCCTTCAGCAACGAGGCCCTGGTCCGGGCCGTCGCGGCGTGCCGCACGCCCGTCGTCAGCGCGATCGGCCACGAGACCGACGCGCCGCTGCTCGACCTCGTCGCCGACCACCGCGCCTCGACGCCGACCGACGCCGCCAAGCGCATCGTCCCCGACGTCGGCGAGGAGCGGGCGAAGATCCAGACCGCCCGCACACGGCTGCGCGCCGCGCTGACCGGGAAGCTGGCCCGTGAGACGGAGCGGCTCGCCGCCGTGCGGTCCCGGCCGTGCCTCGCACGCCCCGAGGCGATGCTCGAGGGGCGCCACCGTGACGTCGAGCGACTGCGGGTCGCCGCCGCTCGCGCGCTCGACGACGCGCTCCATCCGGCCCGGCACGGCCGAGGCCCCG
>CAUQTR010000108.1:0-6367 GCA_963521045.1 uncultured Actinotalea sp. | reverse complement strand
GGGCGTCGTCGTGTAGCGGACGCGCTGCCCGCCCGGGGCGCCGCCGCCGAAGAGACCGCCGAACACGTCCTCGAAACCGGCCGGCCCGGTGCCGCCGCGGCCCGGCGCCTGGAACCGCGCACCGCCCCCGGCCATCGCGCGGATGGCGTCGTACTGGGAGCGCTGCTCGGGGTCGGAGAGGACCGCGTACGCCTCGCCGACGTCCTTGAAGCGGGCCTCGGCGGCGTCGTCGCCGGGGTTGTGGTCGGGGTGGAGGGTGCGCGCGAGCTTGCGGTACGCCTTCTTGATGGCCGCCGCGTCGGCGTTCTTCGGGACGCCGAGCGTCGCGTAGAAGTCCTTCTCGAACCAGTCCTGGCCGGTCATCGCACCCTCCTCCCCTGTGCCACGGTGGTGTCCCGGAACCGGCTCAGGCGCCCGGCTCCGCGACGGCGACGCGCGCCGCGCGGACGATCCGGTCGCCGACCCGGTGACCGGGCTGGAGCACCTGGACGACCGTCGGCTCGCTGACCTCGTCCGAGTGGGCGTGCATCAGCGCCTCGTGGACGTTCGGGTCGAACGCCTCGCCGGAGGCACCGAACCGCTCCCAGCCGAACTTCGCCAGGGACGACTCGAGCTTGTCGGCGATCGACGCGAACGGGCCCTCGGCCAGCTCCCCGTGCTGGCGTGCGAGCTCGACGTCGTCCAGGACGCCGAGGAGCGCCTCGACCATCGCGACGACCGTCTGGTCCCGCGCGACCAGGCGGTCCCGGTCGACGCGCCGCCGGTAGTTGACGTACTCGGCCTGGAGCCGCTGGAGGTCCTCGAGCCGCTCGGCCGCGAGCGCCTCGGCTCCCGACGGCTCGACGCCGTCGCCGGTCGGCTGCGCGTCCGGGACCGCCTCACCCTCAGGAGCGGTGTCCTCGCCGCCGTTCGCCGCCGCCATGGCCGCCGGGTCGCGCACCGCGCCCGTCTCGGGGTCGATCCTGCGCTTGTCGGTGAACCGGGGGCGGTCGGGCTCGTCGCCCGACCCACCCGCGGTCTGGTGCTGGTCGGTCACTTCTTCTCGTCCTCGTCCACGATCTCGGCGTCGACGACGTCCTCGTCCGTGGCGGACGCGGCCGGGCCGTCGGTCGGCTCGTCCGTCGGAGCGCCGTCCGAGGCGGCCGAGTCGGACTGGTAGATCGCCTCGCCGATCTTCTGGCTCACGGCGGTCAGCGTGGCCTGCTTGGCCTTGATCTCCTCGACGTCGTCACCCGCGAGCGCGGTGCGCAGCTCGGTGATCGCCTCGGTGACCTCGGTCTTGACGTCGTCGGGCACCTTGTCGCCGTTGTCGGCGAGCACCTTCTCGGTCGAGTACGCGAAGGACTCGGCCTGGTTGCGGACGTCGGCCTCCTCGCGGCGCTTCTTGTCCTCGGCCGCGTGCTCCTCGGCCTCGCGCACCATGCGCTCGATGTCCTCCTTGGGGAGGGCGGAGCCGCCGGTGATCGTCATCTTCTGCTCCTTGCCCGTGCCGCGGTCCTTGGCGGACACGTGCACGATGCCGTTCGCGTCGATGTCGAACGTGACCTCGATCTGCGGCACGCCGCGCGGGGCGGGCGCGATGCCGGTGAGCTCGAAGGTGCCGAGCGGCTTGTTGTCCCGCGCGAACTCGCGCTCGCCCTGGAACACCTGGATGAGCACGGACGGCTGGTTGTCGTCGGCCGTCGAGAAGATCTCGCTGCGCTTGGTCGGGATGGCCGTGTTGCGCTCGATGAGCTTGGTCATCACGCCGCCCTTGGTCTCGATGCCGAGGCTCAGGGGGGTGACGTCGATGAGCAGCACGTCCTTGCGCTCACCCTTGATGACGCCGGCCTGGAGCGCGGCGCCGACGGCGACGACCTCGTCCGGGTTGACGCCCTTGTTGGGCTCGCGGCCACCGGTCAGCTCACGCACGACGTCGGCCACGGCCGGCATGCGGGTCGAGCCGCCGACGAGCACGACGTGGTCGATGTCGGAGAGCTGGATGCCCGCGTCGCGGATGACGGCCTCGAAGGGCTTCTTGGTCCGCTCGATGAGGTCGGCGGTCATCTGCTGGAACTGCGCCCGCGTGAGCTTGGAGTCCAGGTGGATGGGGCCGTTCTCGCTCATCGACAGGTACTGCATCGAGATGTTGGTGCTCGTCGCGGAGGAGAGCTCCTTCTTCGCCTGCTCCGACGCCTCGCGCAGACGCTGCAGCGCGATCTTGTCCTTGGAGAGGTCGACGCCCGAGGAGTTCTTCACCTCCTTGATGAGGTGCTCCACGATGCGGTTGTCCCAGTCGTCGCCGCCGAGGCGGTTGTCGCCGGACGTCGCACGGACCTGGATGGTCGAGAACTGGTCCTCGTCCTTGCCCACCTCGAGGAGGGACACGTCGAAGGTGCCGCCGCCGAGGTCGAAGACGAGGATGAGCTCGTCCTCCTTGCCCTTCTCCAGGCCGTAGGCGAGCGCGGCGGCGGTGGGCTCGTTGACGATGCGCAGCACGTTGAGGCCGGCGATCTGGCCGGCGTCCTTCGTGGCCTGGCGCTCGGCGTCGTTGAAGTAGGCCGGGACGGTGATGACCGCGTCGGTGACGGGCTCGCCCAGGTACTCCTCCGCGTCGCGCTTGAGCTTGCCGAGGATGCGCGCCGAGATCTCCTGCGCGTTGTACTTCTTGTCGTCGATCCCGACGCTCCAGTCCGTGCCCATGTGGCGCTTGACGGAGCTGATCGTGCGGTCGACGTTCGTGACCGCCTGGCGCTTGGCGACCTCGCCGACGAGGACCTCGCCGGTCTTGGAGAACGCGACGACGGACGGCGTCGTGCGCGAGCCCTCCGCGTTCGCGATGACCGTCGGCTCGCCGCCCTCGAGGACGGAGACGACGGAGTTGGTGGTGCCGAGGTCGATCCCGACCGCTCGTGCCATGGGAGATGCCTTCCTTCGTGCCGCGTGATGCGTTGGTTGAGCCTGCTGCGCTCAAGTCTGCGTCGCGAGCTCTCGTAGCGCAACTCCTGGACGCCAGAGTTGAGTCTGGTCGACTCAACTAGCGTGGATCCGGGCCGTCCGCGACCATCCAGGCGCGACCATCCAGGGGAGGCGATGCTCACCGGACCTGCTCGACAGCCGGGCGGGTGACCGAGCGGAGCTGGTCGTACAGTGCGAAGTATGACCGGCCTCGGAGCGGACTGGCGGGTGCTCGACGGCGTCGCGACGGCGTGGTTCGACGCGCCGTCGCTGGCCGCGGGGGCGCGGCTGGCCGGGCGCGTCGCAGCGCTTTCGCCCGAGGAGCCGGTCGACGTCCGCGCGAAGGGCGTGCGGGTGCGCCTGGCCTCAGCCGAGCACGCCGACGCCGTCTCGGCGGCCGCGCGCGAGCTCGGGCTGACCGCTGACCCCGCCGTGCTCCAGCAGCTGGGCGTCGTGCTCGAGTCGCCGGACCCGTCCGCCGTCCGGCCGTTCTGGCAGCGCGTGCTCGACTACGTGCCCGCGGACGACGACGGTCTGGGCGACCCGCTGCGGCGCGACCCCGCGATGCAGCTGCGGCATCTCGCCGAGCCACGCCCGCTGCGCCACCGCATCCACCTCGACGTCGTGCGGCCGGCGGCCGCGGTCGAGCAGGCGCGCCCCGGCGAGCCGTCAGGGCCCTACGGGGTCTGCCACGCCGACGCCGACGGCAACGAGGTCGACCTGGTGCCGGGTGACGCGCTCGGCGAGGGAGGCGGGACGGCCGACTGGCAGGCGGTGTTCAGCGCGATGGCGTGCTACCGCACCACCTCGCCCGAGCAGCAGCGCGACCTGGTCGGCGCGGCGGCCGCACGGGCCGACGACGCCGGCTTCCCGCTGATGATCGACGTCCGACCCGGCCTCGTGGCCCTCGACAGCGGCAAGGACCAGTGGGAGACCGAGGCGCACGGCCTCGACGTGGCCTTCACCGCGCTCGCCGCGGCCGTCCAGACCGCTGCCCGCGGGCTCGGCGCCGTCGCGGACCCGGGGCTGCCGCGCTTCGTCCAGCTCTTCCTCGACGCCGCCGACGTCGCCGCGGTCCGCGCGTTCTGGCTCGCCGCGCTGGGCTACGCACCCGACCGGCGGGACGGCGTGCCCGACATCGTCGACCCGCGGCGGCTCGGCCCGGTCCTGGTGTTCCAGGAGCTCGACCCGTCGGACGCGGGGCGCCGCCGCCAGCGCAACCGCATCCACCTCGAGCTCGCGGTACCGGCGGACGTGGTCGAGGCGCGGGTGGCCGAGGCCGTCGCGGCCGGCGGCCGGGTCCTCGACGAGGCGGCCGGTCGTCGGCGCCTCGCTGACCCCGAGGGCAACGAGCTGGTGGTCGTCAGCGGGGCGTGAGCCCGTCTCACGGCTGAGGGACATGCCACCCACAGCCCACGCACAGGTCGCCGCCCGACCGTGGGGGCGGCCCGGGAGACGCCCGGGCCCGGGAGGAGACCACATCATGCGGATCACCAGGAAGGTGGCCACGGCAGGCGTGGCCGCGGCTCTCGCCGTGGCCGGCGTCGCGGCGCTCGCGGCGCCCGTCGCGGCGGCGACCGCGGAGGAGGACACCACGACCCGCGCGGAGGCGATCGTCGAGGCACTCGCCGGGCTCGTCGACGACGGCACCCTGACGCAGGAGCAGGCGGAGGAGGTGGCCACGACGCTCGACGAGTCCGACGCGCTGCGCGGCGGGCCCTGGCGCGGCGGCGGCCACCACCCCGGCCTGACCACCGCCGCCACCGCCCTCGGCATGACCGAGGACGAGCTGCGGACGGCGCTCGAGGTCGAGGGCAGTCTCGCCGACGTCGCCGCCATGCAGGGTGTCGAGACCGCTGTCCTCGTGGACGCCCTGGTCGCCGCCCGGACCGAGCACCTGCAGGACCGGGTCGCCGAGGGCGACCTCACCCAGGCGGAGGCCGACGAGCGGATCGCGGCGCTGCCCGAGCACGTCGCCGCGCTCGTCGAGGGGGAGACACGCCTCGGCGAGCACGGCCGCGGTCACGGCCCGTACGGCGGCGGCCCTGGTCGGTCGACGGACGGCGGGCCCGGCTGGAGGGGGTAGGCAGCCATGGGCGCCGCCGGCCCGCCGGTCCCCGCGCGGACGCTCAGCCCGCGTCGGACCGCGCCGGGTCCGGCGGCGCCTCGGGCAAGGAGATCGTGAACGAGGCTCCCACGCCCGCGTCGGCGGTGATCGTCCCCTGGTGCGCCTGCACGACGGCGGCCGCGATGGCCAGGCCGAGGCCGCTCGAGCCCGACCCGGGGGACGGGGCGTCGCCGCGCGTGAACCGCTGGAACAGTCGGGGCCGCAGATCCGCAGGGATCCCGGGTCCGTCGTCGCGGACCCGGAGCGTGACGACTCCCCCGCCGGACGAGACCGACGTGACGACCGTGGTCCCGGGCGGCGTGTGCACGCGGGCGTTGGCCAGCAGGTTGGCGAGCACCTGGCGCAGCTGGTGCTCGTCGCCCACGACGACCACCGGCGCGACGTCGTCGCCGTCGGGCGTGTCGGCAAGCTCGAGGCGCCAGTGGTGCCCGGGACCTGCGGCGTGCGCGTCCGCCACGGCGTCGACGGCGAGTGCGGTGAGGTCGACCGCCGCCGCGTCCGGTGCCCGGCCGGCGTCGAGCCGCGCCAGCAGGAGCATGTCCTCGACGAGGGCGGTCATGCGACGCGCCTCGGACTCGACGCGCTCGAGGGCGCGGACGGCGTCGGGCGGCAGCTCGTCCGGCATGCGACGGACCAGCTCGGCGTAGCCGCGGATGGAGGCGAGCGGGGTCCGCAGCTCGTGGCTCGCGTCCGCGACGAACTGCCGCACCCGGGTCTCGCTCTCCTGGCGCGAGGCCAGGGCCTCCTCGACGTGACCGAGCAGGCTGTTGAGCGCGAGGCCGACCTTGCCGACCTCGGTCGCGGGGTCCGTGTCCGCGTCGGGCACGCGCTCGGCGAGGGCGACCTCGCCCTGGTGGAGCGGGAGACCGGCGACGCGGGTCGCGGTCGCCGCGACCCGGTCCAGGGGTCGCAGCTCGCGGCGCACCAGGACGCCGCCGGCGAGCGCCGCGAGGAGGGTGGCCAGCGCGGCGATGAGCACCTGCGCCAGCACGTGGTCCCCGATCGTGTCCGTGGCCTCCGCGAGCGAGAGGCCGGTGACAGCGAGACCGCCGGACGTCTCGACAGCGAGTACTCGGTACGGCCCCAGGCCGGGCAGGTCCACGGTCCGCGCGGCACCGTCGGCCGGCACCCCGGCGAGCACCTCCTCCTGGGCGCGGGTCAGCGGCTGGTAGGTGCCGCCCTGGTCGATGTAGGCCGACTCCGGCACACCGCCGTCGACCTCGAGGCTGACCGTGCCCGCGCGCTGACCGGGTGCGCCGAGGCCCGGGGGTGGCCCTCCGTCGCCGAGGCGCCCTCCTGGCC
>CAUQTR010000107.1:0-6399 GCA_963521045.1 uncultured Actinotalea sp. | reverse complement strand
GCCCGCCGTCATCCCGAGGACCGCAGGCGCGCCGCCAGCTGCACCGCGCGCACGGCGGCCGCCGCCTTGTTCCGGGACTCGGTGTACTCGAGCCCTTCGACCGAGTCCGCGACGATGCCCCCGCCGGCCTGGACGCTCGCCCGGCCGTCGCGGATCAGCGCCGTACGGATCGCGATCGCCATGTCCATGTTCCCCGCGAAGTCGAAGTAGCCCACCGTGCCCCCGTAGATCCCGCGGCGGGCCGGCTCGAGCTCGTCGATCAGGGCGATCGCGCGCGGCTTGGGCGCGCCGGAGAGCGTGCCGGCGGGGAAGGTCGCCGTGAGCGCCTGGAGGGCGGTCGCCCCCACGCGCAGCCGCCCGACGACGGTCGAGCAGATGTGCATGATGTGGCTGAACCGGCGTACCGCCATGAGCTCGACGACCTCGACGCTCGTCGGCTCGCACACCTTGACGAGGTCGTTGCGGCTGAGGTCCACGAGCATGATGTGCTCGGCGCGCTCCTTGGGGTCCGCAAGGAGCTCCTCGGCCAGCTCGGCGTCCCGGGCGGGGGTCGCGCCGCGCGGCCGGGACCCGGCGATCGGGAACGTCACGACCTGCCGTTCGGTGACCTTGACCAGCGTCTCCGGGCTCGACCCGACGACCGCGAACTCGCGGCCCGCCGCGTCCTCGAGCGCGAAGTAGTACATGTACGGACTCGGGTTGATGGTGCGCAGCACGCGGTAGACGTCGAGGGGGTCGGCCGGGCAGTCGAGGTCGAGGCGCTGGGAGATGACGACCTGGAACACCTCGCCGTCACGGATCGCCTCCTTGCCGGCGCGCACGGCCTCGGTGAACTCCGCCCGCGGGCTGCGGAACTCGAGCTGGGGCTCGGGCACGTCCGCGAGCACGGCCGGCGGCAGCGGCGCCTGCTCGACGAGGCCGCGCTGCATGGCGTCGAGCCGCGCGACAGCGTCCGCATGCGCCTCGTCGACGCGTGCGTCGACGTCGTCGAAGTTGATCGCGTTCGCGATGAGCCACACCGAGCCGTCGCGGTGGTCCACGACGGCCAGGTCGCTCGCGAGGCAGAGCGTGAGCTCCGGCACGCCGAGCTCGTCGGGCGCCTTCGCGGGGAGCGTCGGCTCCCAGTGCCGCACGATGTCCCAGCCGAGGGCGCCGACCATGCCTCCCGTCAGCGGCGGGAGACCACCGATCGCCGGGGTCCGCAGCGCCTCGAGCGTCTGCGCGAGCACCTCGAGGACGTCGCCCTCTCGCGGCACCCCCACGGGCACGTCCCCGAGCCACACCGCCCGGCCGTCGACCACCGTCAGCGTCGCACGCGACGCGACGCCCACGAACGACCAGTGCGACCACGTGCCGTCGACCTCCGCCGACTCGAGGATGAACGTGCCCGGGCGGCCCTGCGCGAGCGTCCGGTACAGGCTCACCGGGGTCACCTCGTCGGCCAGGAGCCGCCGGACGACGGGGATGACGCGCCGGTCCTGCGCGAGCTCGCGGAACGTCGGGAGGTCGGGCCACGTCGTGCCCCACTCGAGCTCGCCGACGCTGCGCGCGTGCTCCGGCGGGGTCGGGGTGGCGGCCTGCTCGGGCGCCCCGGAGCCGCTCATCGGGTCGCGTCCGTGTCGGGGGCGCCGACGACCGCGCCCAGGTCCCCGCCGGCCTCGAAGCAGGTGCGCGCGCCGGTGTGGCACGCCGCTCCGACCTGGTGGACCTCGACGAGCACCGCGTCACCGTCGCAGTCGATCGCGACGGAGCGGACGTGCTGCACGTGGCCCGACGTGTCCCCCTTGCGCCAGTACTCCTGCCGGGACCGGCTCCAGAACGTCACCCGGCCGCTGGTCAGCGTCCGGTGCAGGGCCTCGTCGTCCATCCAGCCGACCATGAGGACCTCGCGCGTGCCGTGCTCCTGCACCACGGCGCACACCAGGCCGTCGGCGTCGCGCTTGAGACGCGCGGCGACGGCCGGGGCGAGGGCGGTCCCGACGGCGGGCTCGAGCGTGGGGTCACTGGGTCCGGGCACCCGCGAATCCTGCCACGCGACCCGTACCTGACGCGGCGCGGTCCGCCCTGCCGGCGCATCGGCGCGGTCAGCGCGTCTGGGCGAGCCACGCGGCGTGCATCGACGCGTAGGGGCCGTCCTGCGCGAGCAGCCCGGCGTGCGGGCCGACCTGCACGACACGGCCCTCCTCGACCACGACCACGAGGTCAGCCGCCTCCGCGGTGGACAGCCGGTGCGCGATCGTCAGGGTGCTGCGGCCTGCCGTCAGCTGGTCGAGCGCCCGCGCGATGCGCACCTCCGTGGCCGGGTCGACCGCCGACGTCGCCTCGTCCAGCACGAGGACGTCCGCGGCGGCGAGGTGGGCCCGCGCGAGGGCCACGAGCTGCCGCTCCCCCGCGGACAGCCGCTCACCACGCTGCCCGACGTCGCTGCGCAGCCCGTCGGACAGGTCCGCGACCCAGTCGGCCAGGCCGAGGTCCGCGAAGGCGCGCTCGACGGCGGCGTCCCGGTCGGGCAGGTCGTCCTCGCGCGCGCCGTACGCGACGTTGTCGGCGATCGTGCCCTCGAACAGGAAGCCCTCCTGCGGCACGAGCACGATCCGTCGGCGCAGGTGCTCGAGCGGCAGCTCGCGCAGGTCGACGCCGTCGAGCAGCACCGCCCCCCGAGCGGGGTCCACGAGCCGGGTGACGAGCTTGGCCAAGGTCGTCTTGCCCGACCCGGTCGCCCCCACGACGGCGACCTTGGCGCCCGCGGGCAGGTCCAGGTCGACGTCCCGCAGGACCGGCGGACCGTCGGGGTAGGCGAACGAGACCCCGCGCAGCTCGACCCGTGCAGCCCCGCGCGGGGTGGTCCGTCCACCGCCGACCGGATCCGTGACCTCGACCTCGGTGTCGATGACGCCGAGCACCCGGCGCCAGCCCGCGAGAGCGTTCTGGAGCTCGTTGAGGATCTCGGTCGCCATCTGGACGGGGCCCGTGAACAGCTGCACGAGGAAGAGGAAGGCCAGGAGCCGGCCCACCGACACCTCGCCCGCGACGCCCAGCAGCGTGCCGACGACGACCACGGCGCTGAGCACCGCGTTCGCCACGAACGACCCGCTCGAGAACACGAGCGCGACCCGCACCTGCGCGCGCACCATCGCGTCGCGGGTCGCCCGGACCGCCGCGTCGATCCGGCGCTGGGTCCGCTCGGCGACGCCGTACGCCCGGATGGTCTCGGCACCGACGACGGCCTCGGAGATCGCGCCGAGCATCGCGCCCACGCGCTCCCGGACGACGGCGTACGCCGCGCTGACGCGCTTCTGCGCCGGTCGGAGCACGAGGAAGAGCGGGACGAAGCAGGCCCAGACCACGACCGTGAGCTGCCACGAGTACACGAGCATGAGCGCGGTCGCCACGAGGATCTGCAGCACGGAGACGAGCAGCATGATCCCGCCCCACTGCACGAACAGGGAGATGGTGTCGACGTCCGAGGTGACCCGCGAGACGAGGCTGCCGCGACGCTCGGTGCCCTGCGTGAGCGCCGACAGGTCGTGGACGTGCCGGAACGCGCGTACGCGGAGCTGGGCGAGACCCGCCTCGCTGCTGCGGAAGAGGCGGACGTTGACCACCGCGGAGCACGTGCCCGCGACGACGAGACAGAGCGCGGCCAGCCCGACCAGCAGCGCGACGCGTCCGGTCTGCGGACCGCCGGGCGCAAGGATCGCCGTGTCCATCGTCTGCTGCACCGCCACCGGCACGACGACCCGCCCGGCCGCGGCCACGACGGCGAGCACCCCCGTGAGCCACAGTCCCTGGACGATCTGCGGCGAGACCTCGAGCCCGCGCCGCAGCGTGGCCATCGGGCCGAGCCCGCTCGTGCGCTCGAGGCGCACACCCTGCGCCCCACGCTCCGCCACCGGCCCGCTCACCGGGTCACCTCCTGCTCGGTCCTGTCGTCCTGCTCGGTCCTGTCGTCCTGCTCGGTCCTGTCGTCCTGCTCGGCGTCACGCACGGCGGACCGTCGCTCGGACTCGGCGAGGTACGCGGTCGCCAGGTCGCGGTACCCCGGGTCGCGTGCGAGCAGCTCCTCGTGCGTGCCCCGGTCGGCGATGCGACCGTCCTCGAGGTGGACCACCTCGTCCGCGAGCAGCACCGAGGACATGCGGTAGGCGACCATGAGCACCGTGGGCACCGTGGGCACCGTGGGGCCGGTCGGGTCGGTGCTCGTCCCGCCCGCCGGGGCGGCCCGGCGCAGCCCGGTGAGGATCTGCTGCTCGACCCGC
The DNA here is from genome assembly GCA_963521045.1 of uncultured Actinotalea sp. Lineage (GTDB taxonomy): Bacteria > Actinomycetota > Actinomycetes > Actinomycetales > Cellulomonadaceae > Actinotalea. Next base: position 2,140 of record CAUQTR010000107.1, on the reverse strand, counting down.
GGGTCCACGGCCGACGTCGCGTCGTCGAGCACCAGCAGGCGTGGGCGGCGGACCAGGGCACGGGCGATCACCAGCCGCTGGCGCTGACCGCCGGAGAGGTTCGCCCCGCGCTCGCCCAGGGGCGCGTCGAGGCCGGCGGGCAGCGCTCGGACGACGCCGTCCACCTTCGCCAGCCGCAGCGCCTCCCACACGGCGTCGTCGTCGGGCGCGTCCGGATCGCCGGCGTCGGCCAGTGTGACGTTCGAGCGCACCGTGTCCTCGAAGATGAAGGCGTGCTGGGGCACGAGCGCGACCTGCGCCGCGACGTCGGCCGGGCTCAGCTCGCGCAGGTCCACCCCGTCGAGGCGCACGGTGCCCTCGTCCGGGTCGCGCAGCCGGGCCAGCAGCGAGACGAGGGTGGTCTTGCCCGCGCCGGTCACCCCGACCAGCGCGACGGTGCGCCCGGGCACGATCTCGAGGTCCACGTCGTGCAGCAGGGGCTGGGGCCCGTTCTCGCCGGTGACCTGCACGCCCACACCCTCGAGCGTCACGCGCGCCCCCGACGGGGACCTGTCGAGGCGGGTCGAGCCCACGGCCATGGTGCCGGGCGCGTCCAGCACCCGGGCGATGCGGTCGTACCCGACCAGTCCCCGCGGCAGCTCGCCGAGGACCCAGCCGAACGCGCGGACGGGGACCGCCATGATGGTCAGCAGGTAGGCGGCGGAGACGACGTCGCCCGTCTCGGCAGCGCCGGCGGCGACCCGGTGCGTCCCGACCAGGAGCACGAGGAGCGTGCCGAGGCTCGGCAGCAGCTCGATGACCGGGTCGAACACCGCTCGCACGCGACCGACGCGCACGTTCGCGTCCCGGAGCGCGTGCGTCCGGGCTGCGAACCGGCGCTCCTCACGGTCCTCGGTGCCCAGCGACTTGACCAGCAGCGCCGCCTCGAAGCTCTCGTGGGCCACGTCGGAGACCTCGGCACGCAGCTGCTGGGCACGCGTCGCGACAGGGGACATCGCGCGCTGGAAGAGCACGTTGGCGAGGAGCGCGAGCGGCAGCACGCCCAGCGCGGTCACCGCGAGCCACAGGTCGACCTGGAGCAGGGCGACCGCGGCGACCGCGATCATCACCACGACCCCGAGGGCGAACGGGAGCGGGTTGAACACGCCCGTCGCGGCCTCGACGTCGGCGCTAGCGTTGGACAGCAGCTGCCCGGTCGGGTGCGCGCGGTGCCACGACATCGGCAGGCGCAGGTACTGCCGGGTGACGGCGCGCCGGTGGTCGGCCTGGATGTCGGCGTACCCGATGCCCGCGAAGATGCGCCGGCAGGCGACGGCGACCGCCAGGGTCAGCGCGACCCCCAGGAGCACGAGGCCCGCAAGCCACACCTGTCCCCGGGCCTCGGCGTCACCCGCGAGGGCCGGGACGACGACCCGGTCGGTCACGACGCCGAGCGCCTGGCTGATGCCCACCATCGCGGCTCCGAAGATGCCCGCCGTGACGATGGCGAGCGCGTAGGTGCGCGGCTGGCTCCGGATCCCGCGGCCCATGAGCTGCAGCGAGCGCCGCACGGCACCGCCGGTCAGCTCGGCGCGCGGGCGCACCGGCTCCGGCTTGAATCGATTCGAGCGCACGCGCACGCAGTCCTTCCCACGACATCTCAGGGGATGGCCCATCCTCGCACGCGCCCCCGACACGCGTGGCTCCCCATGACCCCCGCGGTCGTCCGTCCCGCCCGCTGCGCCGGCCTGGCTGTGTGACCATGGACCATGCCGTGGCACCCCCTCGAACGCTCCGCCCTCGTCGACGCGCTCATGGCCGCGGGTCCCGGCCGGCCCACGCTGTGCGAGGGCTGGCGCACCGAGCACCTGGCCGCGCACGTCGTCCTGCGTGAGTCCTCCCTCGTCGCGGCGGGCGCCGTCGTCCCCGGCCTCGCGGACCGCGCCGAGGCGGCGATCCAGGACCTCGGGAACCGCTCCGCGTCCCCCGCCAACTACGCCGCACTCCTGGCGCGGCTCGCGGGCGGTCCCCCGCGCCTGCAGCCGATGCGGCTCGCGGGCGACGCCGCCAACCTGCTCGAGATGTTCGTCCACGCCGAGGACGTGCGCCGCGGCGACGGTCCGGCGTCCGACCGCGAGCGGGACCCCGCGCACGCCGCGGC
>CAUQTR010000106.1:0-6413 GCA_963521045.1 uncultured Actinotalea sp. | reverse complement strand
GGGCAGCAGCGCGGAGCACGCGCGTCACCCGGCCGCCAGGACTGCCTGGGCCGCGGCCTGCTGCGTCAGGGCCGGCCCGCCGGGGAACAGGTTCATCCACGCCTGCGGCACGTCGACGATGTCGTCCGGCGCGAAGCCGAGCCGGCCGAGGGTCTCCGCATCGGCGACGGGCACGGGGAAGGCGGTGCCCGTCTGGTCGACGAGCAGCGTCGGACCGGTGAGGCCCGTGCCCGCGGTCGCGTGCACGAGCGCACCGCCCGCCGGCTGGACGAAGACGGACCGCGCGCCGACGTCGATGACGACGTCCGGGTGCGCCACCAGGCGGACGCGGGCCGGCTCACCGGTCTCGGCCTCCGTCTGGAGGTAGGCGCACGCGACCTGGTCGACCGGCAGCGCAGCGGTGATCTCGGTCGGCCAGTCCGCACCGCCCGCGGCGTGCTCGGCGGTGAGCATCGCGCTGACCTGACCCGCCGTCACCTCGACGTCACCGCCGGTGACCGCACCCGACCCGATCCGGTACAGCTCGAGCGCGAACGGGCTCAGGGGCGCGAGGTCGCCCTGCGCGTCGACCAGGTACCGCGCCCCGGTGTCGGTCACCGAGATCACCGAGCCGACGACGGCGCCCGGCGGTGCAGGGACCCCGTCGGGCAGCGGCTGACCGGCCCCGGGCGTGGTGAGCGGTGCCAGGTCCTCACCCGGCGGGAACAGGTTGAGCCACTGGGCGCTCACCTCCCACGGTGAGACGGTCTCCTGGCGGATCGCCCGCAGGACGGCCGGTGCCTCCGCGCGCGGCACGAGGTGACGGCGCCCCTCGGCGACCAGGTAGATGTCGTCAGCCGTACGGACGAGCAGACCGAGCGGGGCGTCGGCGGCCGCCTCGGCTGCCGCCAGGTCCTCCTGCACCCGGGTCACCGCCTCGAGGGTGGTGAGCAGGGTGGCGAGGCCGCCCGAGGGCTCGGTGCACGAGAGCCAGCCCGAGCGGACCAGCGTGTCCGGCGTGGGGAGGTCGTCGGGGGCACCCGGGATTCCGCGCGTCTCGCCGCGGGGGGTCGACGCGATCTTCTCCTCGTCGACCTGGATGACGCGGTACTCGCCGGAGATGAGCAGCCGCGCGGACGCGATGTTGAGGATCGGGTAGAGCGTCCCGTCGATCGCGACGTACCGGGCGCCACCCTCCTTCGTCACGACGAGCGAGTTGTCGTCCCAGCCCTTCGGCAGGCCGGGCTTGAGCAGGCCGAGCACGAGGCTGCCGACGACGAGCAGGCCGGTCAGGGCGACACCGGTGACGACCGCGCGCAGCGGCTTGGCCGGCTCGAGCTCGCGCCCACCCGGTGCGCCCGAGACGAAGGCCGTGAGCAGGCGTCGCCGGCTGAAGGTCTGGGCCTCGACGAGGTCCTTCTTGTTCGCCACCGGTCAGACCAGACCCGCCGCAGCGACACCGAGGGGAAGCAGCACGGCGAGGCACGCCAGCTCGAGGGTGTCCGCCGCGCGACCCATCGCGACCCGCTGACGCGGCGCCACGAGGCTCAGGCCGATGACGAGGGCGGCGGCTCCGCCCGCGACCAGCGCCAGCGCCGTCCGCCACGACGGGTGCGCGGCGGCCGCGAGCACACCCGTCTCCGTCAGGCCCAGGATCCCGGCCGCGGTGACCACCAGCACGTCCTGGCGCGAGTACGTCTGGCGGATGCTCAGCAGCATGCCGGCGAACGCCGCGGTGACGAGCAGCGTCCCGGCGACCCCGGTGGCGACGACGGCGGGGGCCGCGACGAGCGTGAGCGACGCGACGGCGACGCGCAGGGCGACCTGCAGGCGGTGCCCCCGGCTGTACTGGCCGCGGACCTCGCCCGGGTCGACAGGCACCGGGTCGAGCAGGATCTCGGCGTCGCTGCGGGGCGAGATGACACGCAGCGGTGTGCTCGCGAGCGCGAGCCACGGGATCGCGTTGCCCGCGGTGACCACGACCGCCACGACGATCGCGAGCACCGTGCCCGCCACCGCGCCCGTCCCTGCCACGACGCCGCCGACCACCGCGAGGGTCAGACCGAGCACCGCGGGCGCGACGCAGATCTCGCGGCCGTCACGCAGCACCGGCGCACCCAGCACCGCGACCACGAGCATCCCGAGGCCGGCGAGAGCGGCCGGGGCCCCCCACGACGGCGGCTCGGTCGTCGCGGTGAGGCCCGCCACCAGCCCGAAGACCGTCGCGACGAGCACCAGCGTGCGTGCGCCGACCTCGTGCCCGCCCACGCGACCCACGACGGCCGCTGCACCCAGGACGAGGAGCGCCCCGGCGCCGGCGACCACCGGAGGGAAGAGGGACGCGACGTCGGCCCCCAGGAGCAGCGCGGCGCCCGTGAGGAGGAACGCGGCTGCCGCCACCACGGCCGTGAGCGCGGAGTCGCGCGGGGTCCACGGGGCGTACTGACCTTCGACCGCGTCCGCGACGGCCTCGACGACGTCGTCGTAGACCCGCACCTCCGCGACCTGCGCCCCGGACTCCAGCGTGAGCACGGCACCGTCCTCGACACCCTGCGCCTGCAGACCGCGGTCCGAGTCGAGCGGACGGCCGTCGCTGCGCACCAGGCGGAAGCCCCCGTAGACGGTGGCGGCGTCGAGCAGCCCGAGGGTGCGCGCGAGGCCGGGGACGAGCTCGGCGACCGGGACGTTGCCCGGTGCCCCCAGGTCGACCGCGCGGTCGCCCGCGCTCACCGAGACCCGGACGAGCGTCCCCAGGACTCCGGGGGGCGAGGTGCCAGCGGTCATCCCGGTCCTTCGGTCGTGGTGGCGCGTGCGTCGGCGGTCAGCATAGTGACGGACGGACGTGACCACGCCGACACCGCTCGTCTTGCCCGAGGCCTTGTCACCCGTTGGTGTGGCCTTTGGTGAAGACCGTGTGCACAGGTCGTGGGGCCGCTTGCGGGCCGCTCCGAGTGATCGTCTAACCTCGGGCGTGGCACCGAGGGTGCCGACCCTGGCTGTCCGGTCGGGTTCTGGTCGAGACCCCGAGGGGTCCAGGTAGGGGGAGGTGGCTATGGCTGGAGAAGTTTCCGCAGCCGATGGTGCGCTCAAGGCCGGCGCGTCCGCTGTGGCACAGGCGCGCGCCGAGCTGGAGGGCGAGCTGACCGCCCTGCGTGGTCGGCTCGAGGGCGTTCGCGGCAACTGGGTGGGACAGGGCGCCACGGCGTTCAACCTGCTCATGGAGCGTTGGAACGCCGACGCCAAGAAGATCATCAGTGCGCTCAACGAGTTCGAGGCGAACCTGCAGTCCTCGCAGAGCGACTACACCGCAGCCGACGAGGCGCAGTCCGCCTCGATGGGCCGCCTCACCAGCCGGCTCGGCTGAACCCGACCAGGCAGAAAGGCACATCGATGGGTGACCTGAAGGTCAACTTCTCCGCAGTGACCGGCGCGGGCTCTGACATCTCCCAGGGCGCGAGCAAGCTCGAGGCCAAGCTCGCCGACATGGACCGCTCGCTGCAGCCGCTGCGCGCGAACTGGTCCGGTGAGGCGTCGTCCTCGTACGAAGGCGCCAAGGCCAAGTGGACGTCGGCCATCACCGACATGAAGCTTCTCCTCGCCGACATCGGCAAGGCCGTCGACACGTCGAGCCAGGAGTACGGCACGACCGAGAGCAAGAACGCCGCCCGCTGGTGATCGCGGCGCCCCGGCTCCGGCCGGGGCGTCCCACCGCACGAGGCAGCACAGCAGGACCGTGCGGCGCGACCGCGCCCACGGCCCGGTGTTCGTGACGCTCGCCCCCAACCCTCGGGTTGGGGGCGTGGCGCCGCCACCACCGGTTGGGGGAACGATGGAGGACGAGAACGTGGCACCGACGGTCGAGATGACGCCTGAACGCGTCGCGAAGTGCGTCCACCTGCTCAACGGCCTGTTCGACCAGATCGAGCACGACTTCCTGCCCAAGGTGGCGTCCGCGCAGTCCGTCCAGACCACGACGCAGTGGTCGGACGCCCCGCCGGCGCTCCAGTTCCAGCAGGCGATCTCGGTCGCGCTGGCTCAGGCGGAGGTCCGGCTCACCACGATGTGGGCCGACGTCCGGGGCCTGTGCGAGACGCTCGAGCAGAACGCCGCCGACCTCGCCGCTGTCGACCAGACCACGGCCGACTCCCTCGCGGCGCTGCTCAAGCGCTCGGAGACCGAGCCGAAGGCGCCGGAGTACGTGGACGCGCCGGGGTACGCCCCGGACGGGTACACGATCCCCGCCACGGACTCCTCCGCCCCGGCGGGCGCCGGCTCGTCCTCGCCCGTCGGCACGTACGACCAGCGGTGAAGGCGCGCCGGGCGGCCGCACCGGCGGTGGCGCTCGCGGTGTCGTCCTGGCTCCTCGCTGCGGCGCCCGCGTCCGCCGCGACCGACCCGGGTGACGGCCTGTGGTACCTCACGGCGACAGGCGTGGAGGAGGTGCACGCGCAGACGACGGGTGAGGGCATCACCATCGCGGTAATCGACGGACCCGTGAACCCGGCCGCGCCCGACCTCGTCGGGGCGAACCTCGTCGTCCGACCGAGCTTCTGCCGTCCCCAGGACGGCGTCACGCCCACCGAGACGTCGGACCGCCCCGACGCCGAGCACGCGACCGGCAGCATCGCCCTGCTCATCGGCACGGGTGCCGGGGTCGACGGCCAGCCCGGCATCCGGGGGGTCGCGCCCGGGGCGACCGTCCTCAGCTACTCGGTGTACCCCCCCGACTGGGTCGAGGGCTCGGTGACCAACGGGATGTGCGTCGACGAGGACGGGGTCGCGAACGACATCCAGGCGCTCACGCAGAGCATCGACGACGCCGTCGCCCAGGGCGCCGACATCATCAGCATGTCGAGCGGAGGGATCTGGCTCCCCGAGAACGCCTCGGCGGTGGCCCGCGCGTACGCCGCGGGCACCATCATCGTGGCGGCCGCCCAGAACGGCGCCGGCTTCGGCTTCCCGGGGACCGGCAACGGCGTGGTGATGGTCGAGATGAGCGACTCCGCGATGCAGCTCGATCCGGACCCCGAGACGACGAGCCATCCCTACCTCGGCGTCGTCGCGCCCGGCGAGGACCTCCGCTGGTACGACGCCTCGGCCGGCAGGTGGGACTCCTACACGCTCGGGGACGGCACCAGCCTGGCGACGGCGTGGACCGCGGGCGCCATCGCCCTGGCGTGGTCGCTGCACCCGGAGGCCACCGGCAACCAGATGATCCAGTCGCTCATCCACACCACGGCGGTCGGCGACGACTTCGGGCACGACGACCAGTGGGGCTACGGCCCGGTCGCCGTCCACCAGCTCGTCGCGGACGACCCCACCCAGTACCCCGACGAGAACCCCTTCCTGCGCCCGGTCGGCATGACCGAGGGTCCGGAGGGACTGCCGGTGATGCCGCCCACGCAGGAGGTCCTCGACGCGATCGCCGCGGCCTCCGGGTCGTCCGCGCCGTCGGCGACCCCCGAGCCGGGCGAGTCGCAGGAGCCGGGGACGACCGCCGGGGACCGTCCCGCCACGGCCAAGCCTGGCGACACGCCGAGCGCTGCGGGGCCGATCGCCCTGGGCGTCGGCGGACTCGCCGTCCTCGCCGTAGCCGTCACCGTCCTGGTGCGCCGTCGCCAGGCGTCGCCCGCAAGCACAGCCAGCACCGTCCCCGCCGCACGAAAGGAGCCGTGATGGGCTCGAACGTGGAGAACCTCGCCCAGACCGAGGCCGGCAACCCCGCCATGGCGACCGATCGGCTGGCCACCTTGGGTGACACCGCACCTGAGATGCGTCATCAGGCGGACGTCCTGCGCTCGATCGGGGCCGAGCCCGGGATGACCGGTCCGTCGGGGGACGCCGCCCTCGAGGCGTTCGCGGACGTCAGCAAGGACTTCCAGTCGTTCGCGGACAGCCTGAGCATGGTGGTCAAGGCCGCGACCCTCGCCCAGACCGCCCTCGTGGAGGCGCAGGCGGCCTCCGCCACCCTGCCGCCGCCCGGTCTCGACGCCGGGCAGGCCATGGCGGTGCAGCAGGGCTACCTCACCGGCCAGCCGGTGCCCGTGCCTGGTGTCGGCACGCTGCCGGCTGCGAGTGCCGAGGCGTACTGGGTGGAGAAGCGGCGCCAGGAGCGCGAGGCCGCAGCGGCCCAGGCCCTGGCAGAGCTCCGCGCCGAGATGTCGGTGGCCTCCAGCGCCGCGGTCAAGGCCTTCGACTGGCGGGACAGCCGGGACGACGGCCCGGGCCCCGAGGTCCCGCCGTACACCCCGAGCACCCCGTACACGCCGGGCTCCGGTGGGTCGACCCCGACCTACGGTGGCGGCCCGGGCTACACCGGCAGCACCGGTGCGAGCGTGGGCGGTGGCGGGGGCAACGGCGCGGTCCTCGTGGGGATCGGCGGCGGCGGCGGCCTCAGCGGCTCGGGCGGGCACGTCGATGCGAACGCCCCGGGG